>DASXKG010000622.1:0-4989 GCA_036496965.1 Variovorax sp. | reverse complement strand
GCCCAGCGCGTGCCGAAGCCGCGTGCCAGTTGCTCGACCAGGAACACCGAGCGGTGCTGGCCGCCGGTGCAGCCGATCGCCACGGTCACGTAGCTGCGATGGTCGCGCGCCAGCGCATCGAGCCAGCGGCCGAGGAACTGCTCGATGTCGTCGTACATGCGCGCCACGTCCTCGTGCGCGCGCAGCCACTCGATCACCGGCATGTCGCGGCCGGTCAGCGGCCTGAGCGCCGGCACGTAGTGCGGATTGGGCAGCATGCGGACGTCGAACACGAAGTCGGCATCCAGCGGCACGCCGCGCTTGAAGGCAAAGGATTCGAAGACCAGGGTCAGCGTGCTGTCCGGCGCCGAGATCAGGGCTTTCACGTAGCTCTGCAACTGGGGCGGCCGGATGATGCTGGTGTCGACCACGTCGGCGCCGTCGCGCAGGTCGGCGAGCAATTCGCGCTCGAGCTCGATCGCCTGGATCAGCGCGCGTTGCTGCTCGGGGGCGTCGGGCACACCGTCCTGGCGCGACAGCGGATGGCGGCGCCGCGTCTCCGAATAGCGGCGCACCAGGGCATCGGTGGTGGCATCGAGGAACAGCGAGCGCAGCGAAACACCCTGCCCGCGCAAGGCCTCGAGCTGTTGCGGCACCTGGGGCAGGGAGACGCCGCTGCGCACGTCCATCGCGATGGCGACCCGGGTGGCCCGCTGGCGCTGCTGCAGTTCGATGAACGGCGCGAGCAGCTCCGGCGGCAGGTTGTCGACGCAGTAGTAGCCGGCATCTTCCAGCGCATGCAGCGCCACCGACTTGCCCGAGCCCGACATGCCGGTTATCAGCACGATCTCGAAGCTCATGACGAGGTCTCCGGCGTCTTCCGGCCGAGCATCTCGCGGGCATGCGCGAGCGAGGTGGGCGAAAGCTTCTCGCCGCCGAGCATGCGGGCGATCTCCTGGGTGCGGGCGTCGCCTTGGAGCGTGGCAACGCTGCTTTCGGCGCGCGGCCCTTCGCCGCCCTTCGCAGCGGTCTGGCGCTTGGCCACCACGAGATGGTGGTCGGCGCAGGCGGCGACCTGTGGCAGGTGCGTGACCGCCAGCACCTGGCGGTCGCGGCCCAGCTGCCTCATGAGCCGGCCCACCGTCTGGGCGACCGCACCGCCGACGCCGGCATCGACCTCGTCGAAGATCAGCGTCTGGGCGGCGCCGAGTTCGCTGGTGGTGACCGCGATGGCCAGTGCGATGCGCGACAGCTCGCCGCCCGAGGCCACCTTGCCGATCGAGCGCGGCGTGCTGCCGGCATGGCCGCTGACCAGAAAGGCGATGTCTTCCAGGCCCGAGCGGCCGGGCTGGGCCAGCGGCTGCAGCGCGACCTCGAAGCGGCCGCCCTTCATGCCGAGTTCCTGCATCGCGGCCGTCACGGCGGCGGCCAGCCGCGGCGCGGCCTGCTTGCGCACCTTGCCGAGCGCCTTGGCTTCCTTCTGGTAGGCCTGCTGCGCCGCCTGCTCGGCGCGTTCGAGCGCATCGAGGTCGCTCTGGGCATCGAGGGCCCGCAGTTCGTCCTGCCAGCCGGCCAGCAGTGCGGGAAGTTCGGCCGGCGGCCGCCGGTAGCGGCGGGCCAGCGACATCCACAGGCCCATGCGTTCGTCGAGTTCGGCCAGGCGTTCCGGGTCGGTGTCCGCCTGGCGCAGGTAGCCGTGCAGCGAATGCGCGGCGTCGGAAGCTTGCGCCACGCTCGAGGCGAGGACCTCGCCCAGCACCTTGAATTCCGGCTCGATGTGTTCGCAATTCGCAAGCAGCGTGACGGCGCGGCTCAGCGCGGCCAGCGCACCGCCTTCGTCGTCCTCCAGCGCGCTGGCCGCGCCTTGCGCGGCGTCGATGAGCGCCTGGGCGTTCGAGATGCGGCTGTGGCTGGCCGAGAGCTCCTCCCATTCGTCGGGTGCGGGCGCAAGCTTGGCGACCTCGGCCACCTGCCACTGCAGGCGCTCGCGTTCGCGCTGCAGCGTATCCTGGGCCGAGCGCGCGCTTTCCAGCGCCGAAATGGCCTGTCGCCAGCCCTGCCATGCGCTGTCGAGCGCCGTGCTGTCGACACCGGCGTAGGCGTCGAGCAGCCCGCGCACGGCATCGGGCCGGGTCAGGCTCTGCCAGGCATGCTGGCCGTGGATGTCGAGCAGCCGATCGCCGAGTTCGCGCAGTTGCGTGGCGGTGGCCGGCGCCCCGTTGATCCAGCCGCGGCTTCGGCCCTGCAGGTCGACCGTGCGGCGCAGCAGCAGGGCGTCGCCGCCGCCCTCGAAGCCGCCCGCGTCCAGCCAGCCGGCCAGTTGCGGGTCGGCGTCGAATTCGGCGCTCACGTCCAGGCGCTCGGCGCCTTCGCGCACCGCCCCGGCATCGGCGCGATTGCCCAGCGCCAGCTGCAGCGCGTCGATCAGGATCGACTTGCCGGCACCGGTCTCACCGGTCAGGACGGTGAAGCCGCCGCCCAGGTCGAGTTCGAGGGCGCGCACGATCACGAAATCGCGCAGCGCGATGCGGCGTAAAGACATCCTGGTTACTCCACAACGCTGCGCGCGACCCACGACGCATGAAACTGGCGCGGCCAAATCCCAGGGATACCGCGGAACCGGCTTTGCCGGGCCGCTGGTATCGCCCCCTTCGAGGGGGAGGCGCCGCAGGCGCTTCGGGGGTGGGTCATGTCACGATCCCCCTTCGTTCCAATGCAGCTTCTTGCGCAATGTATCGAAATAGCTCCAACCCTTCGGATGCAGGAAGCGCACCCGGTAGTCGGAGCGGCGGATCAGGACGGTGTCGCCGATGGCGAGCGAGGCCAGGGATTGCATGTCGAAATTGGCGCTGGCGTCGCGTCCGCCCACCAGCTCGATGGAGACTTCCTCCGCGTCCGGCAGCAGGATCGGTCGGTTGGACAGCGTGTGCGGTGCGATCGGCACCAGCACCCAGCCGCGCACCGCGGGATGCATCAGCGGGCCGCCGGCGGAAAGGGCGTAGGCGGTCGAGCCGGTGGGCGTCGACAGGATCATGCCGTCGGCGCGCTGGTTGGCCACGAAGTGGTGCCCCACCGTGACGCGCATTTCCACCATGCCGGAGGTGGCGCCACGGTTGACGACCACGTCGTTCATCGCCAGGGCCTGGAAGACCGGGAGGCCGCCGCGCATCACCCGCGCGTTCATCAGCGTGCGGTGCTCTTCCTCGTAGTCGCCGGCGAGCATCGGAATCAGGGTGGCCTGGTAGTTGTCCAGCGAGATGTCGGTGACGAAGCCCAGGCGGCCGCGGTTGATGCCGATCAGGGGCACGTCGTGCGGAGCGAGCTGGCGGCCGATGCCCAGCATCGTGCCGTCGCCGCCGACCACCAGCCCCAGATCGCAGCGCTGGCCGATCTCCTCTGCCGTCAGCGACGGGTAGCGACCAGACTGGGCATCGGACGCGCTCGATTTCTCCACGGACACTGCGCAGCCCTGCGATTCGAGGAAGCGGCCGATGCCTTGCATGACCTCGTCGGGCGCGCCGCTGTGCACGCCGTCCGAAGCCTGGTATTTACCTATGAGTGCGACGTGCCGAAAGCGGGAGCTCATAAACAATTACAACATTAAAATCATCCAATGCTGGACGACCGCGCCAAGTTGCTGTTGAAGACGCTCGTCGAACGCTATATCGCCGATGGGCAGCCGGTAGGCTCGCGCACGCTGTCGCGCGCGCCGGGGCTCGATCTGTCGCCGGCGACCATCCGAAACGTCATGTCCGACCTCGAAGTGCTGGGGCTGATTGCGAGCCCGCACACCTCGGCCGGCCGCATCCCGACCGCCCGCGGCTATCGGTTGTTCGTCGACACCATGCTCACCGCCCAGCGCGAGCAGTTGGCGCCGCCTCCGCTCGCTGCCGAGCAGCCGCAGAAAGTGATTGCCAATGCGGCGAACCTGTTGTCGAACCTCTCGCAGTTCGTCGGCGTGGTGATGGCGCCGCGCCGGACGACCGTGTTCCGGCAGATCGAATTCCTGCGCCTTTCCGACCGGCGCCTGCTGGTGATCATCGTGGCGCCGGATGGCGACGTGCAGAACCGCGTCATCTTTCCCGAGGTCGACTACACGCAATCGCAATTGGTCGAGGCCTCCAACTACATCAACGCCCACTATGCCGGCCTGTCGATCGAGCAGGTGCGCGACCGCCTGCAGTCCGAGGTGGAGCAACTGCGCGGCGAGATCGCGGCGTTGATGCAAGCCGCGGTCCAGGTCAGTTCCGAGGTCATGACCGAGGCGCAGGACGAGGTCGTCATCGCGGGCGAGCGCAATCTGCTGGCCGTCACCGACTTCTCCAGCGACATGAGCCACCTGCGTCGCGCCTTCGAGCTCTTCGAACACAAGACGCAACTCATGCGCTTGCTGGATGTGTCGAGCCAGGCCGCAGGGGTGCGCATCTTCATCGGCGGCGAAAGCCAGGTGGTGCCCTTCGACGACCTGTCGATCGTGAGCGCCAACTACGAGGTCGACGGACAGGTGGTCGGAACGCTCGGCGTCATCGGGCCCACGCGCATGCCCTACGAGCGCATGATCCAGATCGTCGACATCACCTCCAAGCTGGTCACCAACGCGCTCAGCTACCGCAAGTAGCGGGCCGCGCTGCGCCGCCCCACTAGAATCGCCTGCGCGTGGGCCGTTAGCTCAGTTGGTCAGAGCAGCGGACTCATAATCCGTTGGTCGCTGGTTCAAGCCCAGCACGGCCTACCACGACAACGCCTGATTGTTACATCGAGTGCGTTTAAAATCCTGATAGAGGCTGACGCATCGCCCCGTCTGCGTTGTCTTCCGTGACATGCCACGGAGGCTGACGGATTCCGTCAACGATGCGCAGATGAAAAAGATGGCTGCGGGAAAAATCCCATCGGCCACGGAGCAATTTGCTCAATTCAAACCATGCGCACTGCTGTCTCCGCGATCGACCTTTGGGCGATTCGATTCCTGAATTCATACGCAGGGGTTTCGCACCGCTTCGATGCCTTCAT
>DASXKG010000621.1:0-3424 GCA_036496965.1 Variovorax sp. | reverse complement strand
CTCGGCGCTCGACCCCGAGATGGTCGGCGAGGTGCTCGACGTGATGGTGTTGCTGGCCAAGGAAGGCATGACCATGATGGTGGTCACGCACGAGATGGGCTTCGCGCGCAAGGTGGCCAGCCGGGTGATCTTCATCGATGTCGGCGGGCGCATCCTGGAAGATTGTTCGAAGGAGGAGTTCTTCAGCCACCCTGAGAATCGGCAGCCGCGGACCAAGGACTTTCTCAACAAGATCCTGGCGCACTAAGCTCGCCAAAGGAAAGGGCCCCGCACAGCGGGGCCTTTTCATGCGGCGACGAGGGTGGTCTTGAAGGGCAGCGGTGCCAGCGCTTCCTGCAAGCGTTGGCGCAGCGCCTCGGCCTGCGGGCCCGCGGCCTCGGCGTCGATGAACACCTTGAGCGCGCGGTCCCCATCCAGCTCGACCCGCGGCTGCGCCGTGGCATCCAGCCCCAGCGCGGCGCAGGCCTCGCCGATCAACGCCAGCGCGGCATGGCGCGCCGCCATCGCGCGCAGCTCGGGCTTGTAGATCTTGCCGACGTTGGTCATCGGCATGGTGTCGATCAAGATCACCGACTTGGGCCGCGCGGGCGCTTCGTCGACCCGCGCAGAGGTGAAGGCCAGCAGCTCCGCTTCGTTGGCCGAGGCGCCGGGAACCAGCGTGGCGAAGACCACCGGCAGCTCGCCCGCATAGGCATCGGGTGCGCCGACCGCCGCGCACAGTTGCACCGCAGGATGGGCGGCAAGCGCATCCTCGATGGTCTTCGGATCGATGTTGTGGCCGCTGCGGATGATGAGGTCCTTGGAGCGCCCGCTCAGGTTCAGCCGTCCTTCGTAATCCATCCAGCCGAGGTCGCCGGTGGCAAGCCAGCCGTCGGCGGTGAAGGCCTTGGCATCGTCGGCCGGATCGACGAAGCCGGAGAACAGGTTCGGCGACTTGAACAGCACCATGCCCTGCTCGCCGTCGGGCAGGTCACGCTCGCTGGCATTGCCGTGCTCGTCGAGCGCGACGATGCGCAACTGCGAATAGGGCAGGCGAAAGCCGACGCAGCCGGCCGGCCCGATGACGCCCGGCGGCGTGATGGTGGAGATGCCGGCCATCTCGGTCATGCCCAGGCTTTCATGCACGTGGATGCCGAACAGGCGCTCGAAGCGCGCAGCGAGTTCCGGCGACAGCACGGCGGCGCCGGTGCGGCAGTACTTGATCGACGTGATGTCGGCGCCGGCCAGCGGCACGTTGGCCAGTGCCGCGAGCACGGTGGGCACCGCCGACAGCGAGGTCGGACGGTACTTGTCGACCAGCCGCCAGTAGTTCGCGACCACCTGCTTGTTGCGCAGCAGCGCGGTGGTCGGAATGATGACCTCGACGCCGGCCGACAGGCTGGCCAGCGAGGCCGGCAGCACGCCCGCCACGTGGAACAGCGGATAGCCGTTGATCGAGATGCCGCTCGCGTCCTGGCTGGCCAGTTTCACGCTGGCCCAGGCGGTGAACACCTGCGCGCCATGGCTGTGGCGCGCCAGCTTGGGCGCGCCGGTGGTGCCGCCGGTGTGGAAGTAGGCGGCGATATCGGCGGCCTGGATGTCGCGGCCGCTGACCAGATGGTCATCGGGTTCTTGCGCGCGCAAAACGAAATCGGCCACGCCTTCGGGCAGGGCGCCTGCGCTGCCCGGCGCCTCGTCATGCGGCGCCACGCGCAGCACGGTGCTCAATGTCGGCACCTGGCCGCGCAGGCGCAGCGCCTTGGACCACATGCCGGAGTCATCGTCCGAGCCGTAGGCGATCAGCACCTTGGCGCGGCCGGCCGTCATCAGCGACACCAGCTTCTCGTCGGTCAGCAAGGGATTGAGCGGCTGCACGATGCCCGCCGCCTCGCCGCCCCAGAGCGCCAGGTGGTATTCCAGGCAGCCGGGCAGCAGCACCGCCACCGCATCCTGCGGCCCGACGCCGAGCCGGTGCAGCAGGTTGGCGGTCTGGTGGATGCCCGCCATCAGCTCCGCGTAGGACCAGCGGATCGGCAGGTCGGCTGGATCGCCGGTGCGCAGGAAGGTCAGCGCCGTCTTGTTGCCGAAGGCCGCGGCTGAATTGCGAAAGAGCTCGTAGGTGCTGCGCACCGTCAGCGCCTCGTCGAACGGCGTCTCTTCGAGGCGGCGCACGTCCGCCAGGCTGCGGATGGGAAAAGAAGCGCTGAAGGGCGGCGCGATTCGGGTGTCTGTCATGGTCGGCATCCGCCGCTTCAGAAAATCTCGAACAGCCCCGCCGCACCCATGCCGCCGGCAATGCACATCGTGACCACCGCAAATTTCGCGCCGCGCCGGCGCCCTTCGATGAGCACGTGGCCCGCCAGCCGCGCACCGGTCATGCCGAAGGGATGGCCGATCGAGATCGCGCCGCCGTCGACATTCAGCCGCTCGGCCGGGATGCCGAGCTTGTCCTGGCAGTAGATCGACTGCGAAGCAAAGGCTTCGTTGAGCTCCCACAGGTCGATGTCCTGCACCTTCAGGCCGTGGCGCGCCAGCAGCTTGGGCACGGCGAACACCGGGCCGATGCCCATCTCGTCCGGCTCGCAGCCGGCCACCGCCAGGCCACGGAAGGCGCCCAGCGGCTTCAGGTTGGCGCGCTCGGCCTCCTTGGCTTCCATCAGCACGCAGGCCGAGGCGCCGTCGGACAGCTGCGAGGCATTGCCGGCGGTGACGAACTTGTCGGCGCCCATCACCGGCGCCAGCTTGGCCAGGGCCTCGTAGGTGGTGCCGCGGCGGTTGCAGGTGTCGTGGTCGATGCTCACTTCGCGCTGCGTGACCTCTTTGGTGTCCTTGTCGGTCACGGCCATGGTGGTGGTGCAGGCGACGATCTCTTCCTTGTAGCGGCCGGCCAGTTGCGCCTCCTCGGTCCTGCGCTGGCTCTCGGCGGAGAAGCGGTCCTGCGCCTCGCGGCCGATGCCGTAGCGCTGGGCGACGATGTCGGCGGTGTCGATCATCGCCATGTAGAGGGCCGGCTTGTGTTCCAGGATCCAGGGGTCGATGCCGCTGTCGCCGCTGTCAGTGGCGCTGCGGGTGCGGATCTGCGAGATGCTTTCCACGCCGCCCGCGATCATCGCCGGCACCCCCTCGACCACGATGCGCCCGGCGGCCATCGCGATCGCCTGCAAGCCGGAGGCGCAGAAGCGGTTCACCGTGGTGCCCGCGATCGAGATCGGCAGGCCGGCCCGGATCACGCTCTGGCGCGCGATGTTGCGCCCGGTGGTGCCCTCGGGATAGCCGCAGCCGAGGATTGCATCCTCGATCAGCGCCGGGTCGATGCCCGCTCGCTCGACCGCCGCGCGCACCGCGAAGGCGGCCAGCGTGGCGCCGGGTGTGATGTTGAATTCGCCGCGGTGCGCCTTGGTCAGCGGCGTGCGGGCGGTGGAAACGATGACGGCTTCGCGCATGG
>DASXKG010000620.1:0-8284 GCA_036496965.1 Variovorax sp. | reverse complement strand
GAAGGCGCCGCGCCGCCGACAAAGTCACGGCCCTCGTAGCAGCGCTCCAGCGCCCCGAGCGGGCGGGCCATGTCGGTCACCGCCTTGTCGATCACGCCGCGATCGGGCGTCCCGCCCTCGCCACGCGGAAACACGTACTGCAGTACGTAGCGCCGCACCATCGCGTCGTACACGTAGGCATTGACGGCGCTCACCCACTGTTCGCTGCGCGCCCGGTCGACCACCATGCCGGGGTTGAGGCTCGGGCCTTCGAAGCCCTCGTCGATGTAGCGCAGGATCGCGCTGGTTTCCCAGATCTCGGTCGTGCCATCGCGAAACGCCGGCATCTTGCCGAACGGATGGACCGCGTTTATCTCGGGACTGTGCGGCGCGGCGCGTTGAAACGTGTAGGCGAGGCCTTTTTCCGCCAGCCCGATGCGTGCGCTGCGGACATAGGTGCTGGCTGCGTCTCCGAGCAGCGTCAGGGTGGCGGCAGAACCGCGTTCATCGAGCAGGTCGGTCAGACGATTGAAGACCGAGTTCCAGCCCTGGCCGTGACCGTTGCGGGCGGCCGCGGCCGGGAAGCCGCTGTGGCGCATCTGGATCTCCGTGCCGCCGTCCCTGGCCACGAAGTCGATCTCGATCAGCGTCTGCATGCCGGCCATGCCCTCGACGCCTTGCTCCCACACCCAGGTGTAGACCAGGCGCTCTGCGCGCTTGACCTCGCGGTAGCGGCCGCCCACCGAGTGGTTGGCGTTCTCGCGGGTTCGCATCTCGATGCGCCAGGCACCGTCGACGCGCGCATCGATCGTGGCGCTGGCCACCGACATGCCGCGCGGGCAGTGCCAGCGCGGCAGCACGGTCTCGTCGACAAAGGCGTCGAAGACCTTCTCGCGCGGGGCACGGACGAAGCGGGTGAGGTTCAGTGTGAAGTCCTGCGGGGCATTCATGATGGGCGGCTCCTTCGGTGGCGAGGGGACTTGCCGGGAACGACGGCACGACGCACCTTGCGGCTTTTCGTGTCGCCGGGCAAGGGCGGTGATTCGAGCAGCTCGGCGAGCCGGTCCAGGCTCTCCTCCCAGAAGGCGCGGTACGGCTCGAGCCAGTCGTGCGCCGCACGCAGGCCAGGTCCGTGCAAGCGGCAGATCCGCCATTGCGCGCTGGTCTCGCGCTCGATCAGGCCGGCCTGTTCGAGCACTCGCAGATGGCGCGAGATCGCGGGCCCGGAAATCGGAAACGGCTCGACCAGCGCGCCTACATGGGTCGGGCCCCGCGCCAGTCGCGCGAGGATCGCGCGTCGCGTCGGGTCGGCCAGCGCGGCGAAGGTGGTGCTGAGCTCATCCATGCCGTATTTAACTCGTCGTTTAAATACATGTCAACCGGATTCGGACTTGCTTGCTCGCACGGCGGCCATGGGCTTCATGCCGTCCGAACGCATCACCAGCCTGACCCGGCCAGTCCGAGCGCGTGTTCGCTGCCTTGCAGGAGCAGAGACTGGTAATCGCGCCGCAGAAAAGGCGGAGCGCGTTACTTGGTGCCGAAGAAGTAGGTGGCAACGATGACCAACACCAGCCCAATCAGTTTCCAGCTCCGCGGGAGCGAATAGATAGCGCTACGCACAAGAGAGCGCTCGGCCTCATCGACTACTTGTTTTTCATTGAGCATGAGTTTTCTGTTGGGGACCAGGTGCGACGAATTCTAGGGCCTGCATGTGCTGGTTACCGCGCCATCGCGCAAGGCCTTTGACCAGGGCGTCTGGTTCCTCGCACGCGCAACCGGTAAGGGCCCGATAAGCCAGGGGTTCTTAGACTTGCCCAGGTGCTAGTCAACAACCCTCTGTTCGCAAGACTCGGGCGCCCGCTGCGACTGTGCTCGCTGGTGTCACTGCTGGCCCTGACAGGGTGCCAGGCCTACTCCCCGCAGCCGCTGGATCGGGCCGAACCTCGGTGGACGCCGGTCGAGCGGCTGGTGGTCGATCCGCAGTCCATCCGACTGCCCGCCGCGGCCACCGCCACCGCCCATGTCTTCGACCCCTCCCAAGGCCTCGATGCGATCGATGTGGAGACGCTGGCGGTGGTCAACAATCCCGATTTGAAGCTCGCGCGCGCCGACCTGAAGATCGGCCGCGCCCAGGCCTTTGCCGCCGGCTTGTTGCCCGATCCTCAAGTGGCGTTGAGCGCCGAGGATGCGCATCCGAGCCAAACCGGGATCGTGCGCGCCTTCAATGCCGGCATCGCCTTCGACATCGGCGCGCTGGTGGCGCGCTCGTCGAAACAGGCGGCGGCGAATTCGGATGTCGAGAAGACCGACATGGCGCTGCTCTGGCAGGAATGGCAGGTCGCCAGCCAGGCGCACCAGCTGTTCGTGAAGCAGCGCTCGCTGATGCAGCTGCGCGATGCGATGCAGCAGATGTTCACTTTGCAGGTCCGGCGCGTCGACGCGGCCAGGCAGGCGCTCGACCAGGGCAATCTGACGGCCGATGCGCTCGGCCCCTACCTCCTCTCGCGCGAAGACTGGCGCAAGCAGCTGGCCGACACCGACCGGCAACTGAACCAGACGCAGCACGACCTGGCGGCCCTGCTGGGCCTGGCGCCCGACATCGTGCTGGACCTGAAAGGGCCGGCAGACGCACCGCCCATCGATCAGGCCGAGGTGGCGCGCCGGCTGGCCCGGTTGGCCGACTACCGCCCGGACCTGGTCGCGCTGGAGGCCGGCTACGCCGGGCAGGAGCAGAAGTTTCGCGCTGCGATCCTGGCGCAGTTCCCGGCCATCACGATCGGCCCGACCCGCCTGCGCGACAACACCGGGGTCTACAGCACCGGGTTCGCGGCCAGCCTCAACCTGCCGATCTTCAGTGCCAACCGCGGCAACATCGCCATCGAGCGCGCCACGCGCGAGCGATTGCGCCAGGAATACGACAACCGGCTGCGCGCGGCCTACGCCGATGTCGACCGCTTGCTGTCGGACGAGCGGCTGCTCGAGGCGCAATGGAAGACTTCGATCGCCACCCTGCCCGAGCTCGAGCGCACGGCCGATGAAGCGCGTGCCGCGCTCGCGGCGCATCAGATCACCATCGTCAGCTATGTCGATCTGGAAAGCGCGGTCGCCGCCCGCCGGATCGAGATTCTCGGCCTGCAGCAGAGCGCCTGGATGCAGCGTGTCGCCCTGACGGCGCTGCTCGGCGACGAGATTCCAGGTCATCGCGCCCTCACCGATTCAAGCTCATGAGTTCACCCGTCTTCCTTCGTCGTTGCCTGTATGCAGGCGCTGTGCTTGCCATTGCGGGCACGCCATGGGCCGTCTCGCATGTGGCTGCGACTGCGGCCGCAGCTGCCGTCGCGCCTGCGCCGGCGGCGGGACCGACCGCGCAAGTCGGAACCGAGCCGGCCCGGCAAGGTTTGATCGCACCGGTGCTGCGCGCCTACGGCAGCGTCGATTTCGCGAGTGCCGAGCTGACCACGATCAACCTGCCTTACGCCGCGCAGCTCAACCGGCTGGCCGTTGCCAGCGGCCAGCCGGTGAAGAAAGGCACGCTGCTGGCGGAGATGAGCGCCGACCCGGCCGTGGCCGCCACCTATGTGCAGGCCCAGTCCGCCGCCTCGGCGGCCCGTGACGAGCTACACCGCATCCAGGCGCTCTTCCAGGGCCAGTTGGCCACCCAGTCGCAACTGGCCGCCGCGCAAAAGGCGTTGGCCGATGCCGACGCGACGCTGGGCGAACTCGAGCGCCAAGGCGCGCTGCCGGGGACGCGCGCCATCACGGCGCCATTCGATGGCGTGGTGGTCAACGTCGCGGCCGCCCAGGGCGACCGGCTGGCGGCCGGCGCCACGGTGATGCAGCTCGGCCAGCGCGGGCAATCCGCCACGGCCCACGTCTCGTTGGGTATCGATCCTGCGCAAGCGCGCCTGTTGCCGGTCGGCGCAGCGGTGCATGTGGCGCCGCTCGACCAGCGCGGCACTTCCGCGGTGAGCGATGGCCGCATCACCGCCTTGCGCCAGGTGTTGAATGCGCAGACCCGGATGGTCGACGCCTCCGCGACACTCGATCCGGGAACGGCCGCGGCGATCTTGCCGGGCACCCCGGTCGGCGCCGACATCGAGCTCGCGCCCAGCGTGCATTGGATCGTGCCCCGCGCTGCACTGCTCGAGGATGGCACGGGCGCCTATGTCTATCAGGTTGCGGACGGCCGCGCGCATCGGGTGGCGGTCGTGAAGGCGGTCGAATCCGGCGAGCGCTACGGCGTCGACGGACCCCTGGTGGCGCAGCAGCCAGTGGTGGTGCGCGGCAACTACGAACTCGCCGACGGCATGGCGGTCGGCGAAACGGCCCCATGAAGGCCAGCGCCTGGCTGCACGCGCACCGCCGCTCGCTGCTGTTCGCCTTCGCCCTGCTGGCGCTGGCCGGCGTGGTCACGGGCCTGGGGCTGCCGATCTCGCTGTTTCCGAACGTCTCCTTTCCGCGCGTGGTGGTGGCGCTCGACGCCGGCGACCGGCCGGCCGAGCAGATGGCGACGCTGGTCACCCTGCCGGTCGAACAGGCGGTGCGCCGGGTGCCCGGGCTGGTGGACATGCAATCGACCTCGAGCCGCGGCAGCGCGGAGTTGTCGATCAACTTCGACTGGGGCATCGACATGGCGCAGGCCACGCTTCAAGTCAACGCCGCCATCGCCCAGGTACTGCCGAGCCTGCCCGCGGGCACGCAGATGGAGGTGCGGCGCATGGACCCGACCGTGTTTCCGATCATCGCCTACAGCATCACCTCGGACCAACAGTCGCCTTCCGCGCTCTACGACCTGGCGCAGTACAAGCTGCCGCCCCTCTTGTCCAGCACGCCCGGCGTGGCGCGGGTCCAGGTGAGCGGCGGCGCGCGCGAGGAATTCCGGGTGGTGATCGACCCGGCGCGGCTGGCGACCTACAAGCTCTCGCTGGCCGATGTCGGCAAGGCGTTGGCCGCCAACAATGTGGTGAGTGCGGCCGGGCGGGTCGAGGACCACTACAAGCTGTACCTGGTGGTGGTGAACTCGCCGCTGGCCTCGCTCGAGGACGTCGGCCGCACCGTCATCGCCTCGGGCAGCAACGGTATCGTGCACCTGCGCGACATCGCCGCCGTCGAACGCAGCACCGAGCCACAGTGGACCCGCGTCACCGCCGACGGCCGGGACGCGGTGCTGCTCAACATCTACCAGCAGCCGGGCAGCAGCAGCGTCGGCATCGCCCGTGCGATCCGTCAGCAGCTGGCCGACTACCAGCCGCAGCTGCCGCCGGGGGTGCACCTGACGAACTGGTACGACGCCAGCGTGCTGGTCACCGATTCGGCGGCCAGCGTGCGCGACGCGATCCTGGTCGGGGTGCTGCTGGCCGCGGCAACGCTGTTCGCCTTCCTGCGCAGCTGGAAGATCACGCTGGTCGCGGTCGGCATGCTGCCGATCGTTCTGGCCAGTGCGGTGCTGCTGCTGGGCCTGTTCAACATGGGCTTCAACATCATGACCCTGGGCGGCATGGCCGCAGCGGTCGGGCTGGTGGTGGACGATGCGATCGTGATGGTCGAGCACATCGTGCGCCGGCTCGACCAGGCCGTGTTGCGCGCTGGCGAGCCCTTTCCTGAACGGGTGCTCCGCTCGGCGCTCGAATTCACGCGCCCGCTGGCCGGCTCCTCGGCGGCCACGCTGGTGATCTTCATTCCGTTGACCTTCCTGAGCGGCGTGACCGGCGCCTTCTTCAAGGCGCTCTCGCTGACCATGGCCAGCGCGCTGCTGATCTCGTTCATCCTCACGCTGGTGGCGGTGCCGCTGCTGTGCGCGAGCTGGCTGACGCGCAAGGACGTGGCGCACGAGGCCGAGGGCCGCTTCTTCGCCGCCGTGCGCCGGTGCTACGCCGGCGCGTCGCGCTGGCTGATCGCCAGGCCCTGGATGGCGCTGCTGGTCGTGCTGCCTTTCGTCGCCCTGTGCGGGTTCGCCTATACACGGGTCGGCACCGGGTTCATGCCGGCAATGGACGAAGGCGGCTTCGTGCTCGACTATCGCGCACCGCCCGGCACCGCGTTGTCCGAAACGGACCGCCTGCTGCGCCAGGTCGAGGCCATCATCCAGGCCGACCCTGCAGTGCAGACTTACTCGCGCCGCACCGGACTCGGCCTGGGCGGCGGCCTGAACGAGGCCAACCAGGGCGACTTCTTCATCCGGCTCAAGGCCCCGGCCCAGCGCGAGCCGATCGACCAGGTGATGGAGGACTTGCGCGGCCGGATCGAGAGCCAGGTACCGGGCCTCAACATCGAGATGGCCCAGTTGATGGAAGACCTGATCGGCGACCTGACGGCCGTGCCGCAGCCGGTGCAGATCAAGATCCACTCGGAAGACCCCCAGGTGCTGCAGGGCGCTGCGACACGGGTCGCGGCGGCGATCTCGAAGATCGACGGTCTCGAAGGCGTGCGCGATGGCATCAACCCGGCCGGCGACGCACTCGAGCTGCATGTCGACCCCGAAGCGGCTGCCGTCGAAGGGGTCGACGCCGACTTCATCGCCCGCGGCCTGACCGAGCTGCTGAGCGGCAGCGTGGCCGGCCAGACGCTGCAAGGCACGAAGACCGTCGGCATCCGGCTCTGGGTTCCCCCGGCGCTGCGCGCCAGCGACACCGCAATCGGCCAGGCGCTGCTGCGCGCGCCCGATGGCCACCTGTTTCCGATCGGACGCGTGGCGCGGTTGGTGGCGGTGACCGGCCAGCCGCAGATCGAGCGCGACAACATGAAGCGCGTGGTGGCGGTGACGGCGCGCATCGGCGGGCGCGACCTCGGCTCGGCCATTGCCGACGTGCAGAAGGTCATGCAGGACCCGGGCCTCTTGAAGGGACAGGCAACCTACGAGCTGGGCGGCCTGTACGAACAGCAGCAGATCGCCTTCAAGGGGTTGATGGCCGTGTTCGCTGCCGCGGTGGCGCTCGTCTTCGCCTTGCTGCTGTTCCTCTACGAGAGCTTCCGGGTCGCGGCGGCGATCATCCTGATGCCGCTGCTGGCGGCGGGCAGCACGCTGGTCGGGCTCTGGCTGACCGGCATCGAGCTCAACATCTCCTCGATGATGGGCATGACGATGGTGATCGGCATCGTCACCGAGGTGGCGATATTCTACGTCTCGGAGCTCGGCGTCGTGCGCGCGCAGGGCGACGCCACGCAGGAAGACCTGTTCCTGCAGGCCGGCCTCAACCGCCTGCGGCCGATCGCGATGACGACGATCGCCGCCATCCTGGCGCTGTTGCCGCTGGCGCTGGGCATCGGCCAGGGTTCGGCCATGCAGCAACCGCTGGCCGTGGCCATCATTTCCGGGCTGATCGTGCAGATGCCGCTGGTGTTGCTTGTGCTGCCGGCTCTGCTCAAGGCCACGCAGGGTCGTGCGGAACCGTACCCGAATGCGCACACAATCACTGCCTGAGCCCATGCGTATCCTGTTGATCGAAGACGACCAGATGATCGGCCGCGCCGTGTCGGCCGGCCTCGCCGACGCCGGCTTCTCGGTCGACTGGGTGATGGACGGCCGCGCGGCCGATCTCTCGCTCGCGGCCGATGTCTACGACATCGCGGTGCTGGATCTCGGATTGCCGAAGAAGGACGGCATGGCCGTGCTCGCCACCTTGCGCAGCGGCAAGAAGTCGACGCCGGTGCTGATCGCCACGGCACGCGATGCGGTGGCCGATCGCATCGCCGGACTGAACGCGGGCGCTGACGACTACATCGTGAAGCCCTTCGACCTGGACGAACTGATTGCGCGGGTGCGGGCGGTGCTGCGTCGCCATGCCGCGGCTGCTTCGTCGCTGCTGGTCTGCGGCCGGCTGACGGTCGATCCGCTGCGCAAGCTGGTCACCTACGGCGACCAGCCAGTCCTGCTCTCGGCGCGCGAGTTCGCCTTGCTGGAGGCCCTGATGCAACGCCCGGGCGCGGTGCTCTCGCGCAAGAAGCTGGAGGAGTCCGTCTACAACTGGGACGACGATCTCGGCAGCAATGCGGTCGAGGTGCACATCCATCGCCTGCGGCGAAAACTCGGCGCCGATGTGATCCGCAACGTGCGCGGCGTGGGCTACCGGGTGAGCGAGGAATAGGCATGCGCTCGCTCGAACGGCGCATGCTGGCCTGGGTGCTGGGCGCGCTCAGCCTCGGCGCCCTGCTGCTGGTGCTGGCCTCCTACCTGGTCACGCTCGACGAGATGGGCGAGGTGTTCGACGACAACCTGCGCCAGGTGGCGCTGGCCCTGGCGACGCAGCGCAGCAGCAGCAGCGACAGCACGGCGCCGACCGGGCGCCGGCCCGAGGCTGCGCCGGTC
>DASXKG010000619.1:0-7334 GCA_036496965.1 Variovorax sp. | reverse complement strand
TTGCTTCAACGACGCAAGTGTGCGCGATTTCCAGCACCACTCGCGCCAGTTCGGGCCGGGTAAGAACTTCGCCAAGACTGCGGGATTCGGCCCCTACCTGGTGACACTTGACGAGTTGCCCGCGAATCGCGTCGTCGCCTTGCTAACTCGCGTCAACGATGTCGTCGTGCAACGCGCCACAACCGGGCAAATGATCTTTCCGATCCCGCTTGTGATCGCCTATGTATCGACCTTCATGACGCTGAAGCCCGGCGATGTGATCGCGACGGGCACTCCCGGCGGCGTCGGCGTCAAACGCGCGCCGCAGTTATGGCTGAAGCCGGGCGACAAGGTCGAGGTCGAGATCTCGTCGATCGGCGTATTGAGCAATACCATTGAGCAGGAAGTCTGACCAAGCCGGGGTCCTCATTCGGCCCCGGAACGGCGAGCGCGCTGCCAGGCTACCCACATGTTGTCGATCAGGATGTAGACGCTGACGATCAAGACCCACAGCGGAAAGACGAGGAGTATCCATTCGACATATGCGCTGCTGACGATCAGGGCGAGTGCCACCGCATAACCCACATACGCGAGCCAGCGAGCGAAGAGACGTGTACGCAACGCAAGGGTCGAAGTCACGACCATGAACACGGCGGCCATCTTGATGGCGTAGATGTTCACGACCTCGTACACGAGGGTGCGGGCGAACACGAAGGTGGTGGAACCGACGAGGCGATCGGGGTTGGCCGCATAGGTGAGGAGAATGCTCCCGGCGATGGCCGCGGAGAGAAACAGCATTGCCAGAAAGAGCAAGCCGCTACCGAGAAAGACAGTGGCGAAGAGTCGGTCCTCGCGCGCTCCGAGACGGTCGCGCAGCACACCGATGAACCATAGGAACGCCACGCCGGAGAATGGGACGAGGTTCAGCGCCAGCGCCACCGTACTGGCTCGCGTCGACAGCCAGGCACCGATCTCCCTGGGATCTGCCGGCACCGAGATCCGCACGAGCAGCACACTGGTGATCAACAGGGCCGAAAACAGGATGCCGGCGACCGCTGCGGCGCGCGGTGCCTTCAGCGAGGCGGTGCTCAATGGGGTTTCCAGCGGCCATCTCCAGTTGCTTGATCTGGTGACTATGCCGGATGTCGAGCGCTAGGCGCGAAGTGCGCGTAGCATCACCTCCAGCAGTGCATCGGGTGATGCGGCCCCTGAGATTGCCAGCGATCCGTCAAACACGAAGCAAGGCACACCGTTGACCGGATTGCGCATCCTTGGGTGCGTGTGCCGATCATGGCCCTGCGGGTCGCCGCGATCGGCGCCTGGGGCCTCGCCCGGGAGCCCGGATTCGAGCGCCAGCTGCTCGAGCACGGAGGCGTCGCCAATGTCTTGGCCGTCGATGAAATAGGCCTTGAAGATCCGCTCGATCAGCCGCGCCTGCTGCGCCTCGGTGCCGTGCGCGGACGCCTGTGCGACGCGCGCGTGGGCCGCGGCAGTGTTCGGCAACACCTGGATCCGCTCGAACGCGAAGCGCACACCCGCGGGCGCGCCGGCCTGCTGCACTTGCGCGCGGCGCCTTGCGACCGCTTCCGGACTGCCCAGACGGGCCACATAGAAGGCCTGGTAGGGTACGCCGCCAACCGGCGTGTCAGGCAGCAAGGGGTACGAACGCCAGACGACGTGCAGCCGCACGTCGGGCCGCAGTTCGGCAAGGCGGCTCGCGGCGGCGTCGAGCTGATGCTTGCCGATCAGGCACCAGGGACAGACGAAATCGAAGAAGACCTCGACTGTCAGGGAGGACTGCGCGCGCCCGTCCTTGTCGTCTGCGAGGGCCAGCGCCGGCTCAGGCGAATGCATGCGTCCACCTTCCCCGGGCGATTGTCCGCAGCGGGACCGACAGTTCCTGGCGGCGCGCCGGGCCGAGGCGCGGGTCGCGAATGCCTGCCGCCGGCATGTCCGCAGGCGATCGGTCGCCCCGGGCTCTGGCCTGCAGGGACCAGTCCATTTCCTCGGGCGCCCAGTCGCGACGCGCGGCGCGCAGCTCTTGCAAACAATGTCTCAGGAAAGCCATGCTGTCCTCCGGTTTCAGGTGCCGCGCCCGAGGCCGCGGCGTGAGGGAAAGGCTCCTCGGGTCTGTGCCGCAAATCTATCGTTCGGCCGCCCGTGTGGCCCCCCCCGTGAAGGAGGGGAAAGGTGTAACAGCGCGCCCTTGTGGTCTGGGCGCACCGAGAACCCGCCCGCACTCAAGTGATCCGCCCGAACCAAAGCAGCGAGAGCATGGCGGCAACGATCGCCACCATCGCCGAGGCCAGCGTCAGCAGACCGGCGAGTTCGGTTTCGCGCGTCTGCACCTGCACGCGCGAGCCGAGGTTGGCGTAGACGGTATGCAGCATCTCTGCCGTGCCGGCATGGAAATACTCGCCGCCCGTCATGCGCGCCACTTCGCGCAGGGTCGGTTCGTCCAGCTGCATGTAGATGGCCATGCCTTCGGGCGCGCTGACATCGCCATCCACCGTCCCCAGTCCCACCACGTAGATTCGGACGCCCCGGTCGGCGGCCATCTTCGCCGCTTCCAGCGTATCGATGCCCGTGGTGCGTCGACCGTCGGTCAGCAAGACGATCGCGGCGGAGTCGTAGGAGCCCGGCGGCACCGGCGTGATCGGCTTCGGCGGCGCCTTCGCGTTCTGGTCCAGGCTGCGTCCGCGCGCCATGCTGCCATTGCCGAAGGTCATGTCGCCGAGGTCGATGCCTTGGCGCGGAAACAGCTCGGCCAGGCACAGCACGATGGCATCGCCTACCGCGGTGCCTATCTGCAACTGGAAGGCGTCGATGCTCGCGATGAGGGGCTCGCGGTCCAGGGTCGCCCGCTGCACGACCTGGCTGCTGCCGGCGAATGTGACAAGCCCGAGGTCGATGCCCTTGGGCAGTCCCCGCACGAACAACTTCGCCGCCTCCTGCGCGGCCGCGATCCGGGTCGGCTTGACATCGCTGACGCGCATGCTGAGTGACACGTCCATGGCCAGCATGATCGTGGACCGCGCCCAAGGCAGCGGCACGCGCGCCACGGGACGAGCCGTTGCCAGCAACAACCCCGCGAGGGCCAGCAGCAGCAATGCGGGCGGCAGGTGCCGCCGCCAATGGCGGCCAGCCGCCCTGCGGACCGTGGCCAGGCTGCTGTAGTCCAAGGCCGCCTTGCTCCGGCGACGCAGCAGCCAGACATACACCGCCGGCAGCAGCGGGAGCGCCAGCAGAAACCAGAGGTTGTCAGGCCAAAGGAAGAGCAGCATGGGCGGCGCATTGCGGCATTCGTGCGACTGCACGAAGGCGACCCATGGCGGCCGGCGGCGTCGCACGCGTTTCTCCGCAGAGCTGCAACATCCTGCCTGCGAAGGGCGCATTTCGCAATCTTGGGAAAGCGGCATTGGCAATGCAAATAGAAATGATTCACAATCACGCATTGCTGATGAACACCACACCGCACCCCTCCACCGCTGCCGCCGGCGCGGCATTCACCGCCAACATCCCCGCCGCGGCACGGCGCCAGACCCTCCAGCGGCGCACGCTCATCGTGCAGTGGATCCGCAACACGCATGGCTGGATCGGCCTCTGGGGCGCGGTCCTGGGGTTGCTGTTCGGCGTCGCCGGCATCTGGCTCAACCATCGCGCCGTGCTGAAGCTGCCGTTGGCGCAACAGCGCATCAATGCCCAACTGGCACTGCCGGATCCGGCACCGGCAAATACGCAGGAGATGGCAGCCTGGCTGCAGACAGCGCTCGCTCAAGCCGCACCACCCAACTCGATGCGCGTGGAACCGGCCAAGCCGGTTCCCTGGGCCGACAAGGGCCAGGGCGGCCACGCGACCGAAGGCGCCGATGGCGCTGCGCCCAAGGTGCCGCTGCTGCAGCCCGAGCGCTGGTTGTTCAACTTCGGTGGCCCCCATGCACTGGTTCAGGCCGAGTACTGGCGCGGCAACCGCTCGGTGGGTGTCACCACCACCCAGAACGGCTTTGTCGCCACGCTGACCAACCTGCACAAGGGCGTCGGCATGCCGGTGGCGTGGATCCTGCTGGTCGACACGCTGGCCGGCAGCATGATCTTCCTGTCGATTTCCGGGGTGGCCCTGTGGATGCTCACGCATCGGCGCCGCAAGGTCGGGCTGGCCATCTTCGGCACCTCGGTGGTGGTGACGCTGGGTCTGGCCCTGTCCCAGCTCTGAGCGGCGCTCAGGGGCGGGAGCGTGCCGCTTGCACCTTGATGCGCAGGGTCTGAACCTCCCAGCCGCGGGCGCGCAGGCGCAGCTGCAGCGCCGGTGCGAGCTGGCGCAGCTTGGCGGCCGCGGCGCTGCCGTTCACCAGCAGGCACCAGACCGGGCCTTCGGCGGGACCGGCCTGCACCGCGGCGCGCATCTCGGCCGGTATCAGGTCCTGCACCGCGTCCAGGCGCGCCTTCGCATCGCGCGCGCGCGCGGCCAGGCTGGCCAGGGTGGGCGAGTCTTCGCTGGCCTGGAGCAGGGAGACGGCGTTGTAGCGACTGTTCATGGGGGCCGGGTGATTGTCGGGCAATTCCAGCCAGGCAGAGGCTCCGGTGCAAGCGGGCTAAAATCTATGGTTTGCCGGCATTCCTGCGGGCGGGCGCGCTGGCATTTTTGAAAAGCGTGCCCAAGTTCGTTCTCGTCTATCTTAGGGATTTCGGCCGGAGCATTCGCCAGCAGCGAATGTGTTTCGGCCTCCATTCATGGCCACCAACTTCCTGACCCAAATTTTCGGCAGTCGCAATGACCGGCTGCTGAAGCAGTATCGCAAGACGGTCGAGCGCATCAATGCGCTGGAGCCGACTTTCGAGACGCTCGACGACGCTGCCTTGCGCGCCAAGACCGAGGAGTTCAAGGACCGCGTCGCCAAAGGGGAATCGCTCGACGATCTGCTGCCGGAAGCTTTCGCGACGGTGCGCGAGGCGTCCAAGCGGGTCATGAAGATGCGCCATTTCGACGTTCAACTGCTGGGCGGCATGGCGCTGCACAACGGCAAGATCTCGGAAATGCGCACCGGGGAAGGCAAGACCCTGACCGCCACGCTGCCGGTGTACCTGAACGCACTCACCGGCAAGGGCGTGCATGTGGTCACGGTGAACGATTACCTCGCCAGCCGCGATGCGCAATGGATGGGCCGGCTCTACAACTTCCTGGGGCTCTCGGTCGGCATCAACCTGCCGCAGATGCCGCGCGAGCAGAAGCAGGCCGCCTACGGCAGCGACATCACCTACGGCACCAACAACGAATACGGCTTCGACTACCTGCGCGACAACATGGTCTACGAGCCGGGCGACCGGGTCCAGCGCGGGCTGAACTATGCGATCGTCGACGAGGTCGACTCGATCCTGATCGACGAGGCGCGCACGCCACTCATCATCAGCGGCCAGGCCGAGGACCACACCGAGCTGTACCTGGCGATGAACAAGGTGGTGCCGCTCCTGGTACGCCAGGAAGGCGAAGCCGATCCGCGCACCGGAGAGGGCGTGACCAAGCCCGGCGACTTCACGGTCGACGAGAAGACGCACCAGGTCTTCCTGACCGAGGACGGCCATGAGAAGGCCGAGCGGGTGCTCGCCGAATTCAAGCTGCTGCCCGACGGTGCGTCGCTCTACGACCCGGCCAACATCACGCTGATGCACCACCTCAATGCCGGGCTGCGCGCGCGGCACCTCTACCACCGCGACCAGCACTACGTGGTGCAGCAGGGCGAAGTCATCATCGTGGACGAATTCACCGGCCGCCTGATGACCGGCCGGCGCTGGAGCGATGGCCTGCACCAGGCTGTCGAGGCCAAGGAAGCCGTGCAGATCCAGGCCGAGAACCAGACGCTGGCCTCGATCACCTTCCAGAACTACTTTCGCCTCTACGCCAAGCTCGCCGGCATGACCGGCACCGCCGACACGGAAGCCTACGAGTTCCAGGAGATCTACGGCCTGGAGACCATGATCATCCCGCCGAACCGGCAGAGCAGGCGAGAAGACCAGCTCGATCGCGTCTACAAGACCACGCGCGAGAAGTACGAGGCGGCGATCCAGGACATCCAGGAGTGCTACCAGCGCGGCCAGCCGGTGCTGGTGGGCACCTCGTCGATCGAGAACTCCGAAATCATCTCCGGGCTGCTCGCCAAGGCCGACCTGCCGCACCAGGTGCTCAACGCCAAGCAGCACGCGCGTGAAGCCGACATCGTGGCCCAGGCCGGACGCGCCAAGATGATCACGATCGCCACCAACATGGCCGGCCGCGGCACCGACATCGTGCTCGGCGGCAACGTCGAGAAGGCGATCGAGGCGGTCGAGGCCGACGAGAACGTCGAGGCCCCCGCCAAGGCGGCCGAGGTGGCCCGGCTGCGCAGCCAATGGGACCAGGACCACGAGTCCGTCAAGTCGCTCGGCGGCCTGCGCATCATCGCCACCGAGCGCCACGAATCGCGCCGCATCGACAACCAGCTGCGCGGCCGTTCGGGCCGCCAGGGCGACCCGGGCAGCTCGCGCTTCTACCTGAGCCTGGACGACCCGCTGATGCGCATCTTCGCCGGCGACCGGGTCAAGGCGATCATGGACCGCCTGAAGATGCCCGACGGCGAGGCCATCGAAGCCGGTATCGTCACGCGCAGCATCGAGAGCGCGCAGCGCAAGGTCGAGGCGCGCAACTTCGACGTGCGCAAGCAGTTGCTCGAGTACGACGACGTCTCCAACGACCAGCGCAAGGTGATCTACCAGCAGCGCAACGACATCCTCGATGCCACCGACCTCAGCGCACAGATCGAGGCGCTGCGCGAAGGCTGCTTCACCGATCTGACGCGCCAGTTCGTTCCGGCCGAATCGGTCGAGGAGCAGTGGCAGCTCGCCGCCCTGGAAAAGACCCTGACCGATGACTGGGGCGTCTCGCTGTCGCTGCAAAAGGAGGTCGAGGCCTCGAGCGCGATCGGCGACGAGGACGTGGTGGAGAGGGTCGTGGCCGCGGGCAACGAGGCCTTTGCCGCCAAGGTGGCGCTGATCGGCCAGGAGAACTTCACCCAGTTCGAACGCATGGTGCTGCTGCAGAGCATCGACACGCACTGGCGCGAACACCTGGCCTCGCTGGACTATCTGCGCCAGGGCATCCATCTGCGCGGCTATGCGCAAAAGCAGCCCAAGCAGGAATACAAGCGCGAAGCCTTCGAGCTGTTCGGGCAGTTGCTCGACTCGGTCAAGAACGAAGTCACGCGGCAACTGATGACGGTGCGCGTGCAGTCGACGGCCCAGCTCGACGAAGCCGCCGAGGCGATGGAAAGCCGGGGCGAGAACCTCGCCAACATCACCTACACCGCGCCGACCGAGACCGGCGA
>DASXKG010000618.1:0-1716 GCA_036496965.1 Variovorax sp. | reverse complement strand
CGGCAGCGAGAGCGTCACCTCTGCACCGCCTTCGGGCCGGTTGCGCACATCCACGCTCCCGCCCAGCGTGCGCGCCACGCTGACCACCAGGAACAGCCCGAGCCCGCCCTCGGGGCGGCCCTTGGTCGAGACATAGGGTTTGCCGAAGTCCGACAGCAGTGCCGGGGTGAAGCCCGGGCCGTCGTCGATGACCGTGATGCGCAGAGTGTCGCCCACATGGGCGGCCTCCAGCCGCACCCAGTGCGGCGAGGCTTCCAGCGCATTGTCCAGCACGTTGCTGATGGCCTGCTTCAGCGCCGAGTCGGAGACCATCGGCAGATCGCGGCCGAAGCGGTTCTCGTAGTCGAACTCGAACACCGGTCGGGTGGCACGCCATGCCTCGGCCAAGTCGTCGAGAAAGGTGCTCACCGTGGTTTCCACCGACGATTCGCCGCGTGCCTTGCCCGCCGACAACAGGATGCCGCTGAGGATCGTCTTGCAGCGCTGGACCTGCGCCTGCATTTCGTTGACCTCGTCCAGCAGTTCGGGGTCGGAGGTGAAATGCGGCAAGTGGCACCAGTCGCCGAGGATCACCGACAGCGTCGCCAGCGGCGTGCCGAGGTCGTGCGCGGCGCCCGAGGCCAAGAGGCCCATGCGCACGATGTGCTCTTCCTCGCTGGCGCGCTGGCGCAGGTCCGCCAGCCGCGCGTCGCGCGCGCGCAGGTTGCGGCTGATTCGCGTGATGAAGACCACCAGCAGCGCGGCATTGAGCGCAAAGCAGATCAGCACCCCCGCCACGTAGGGCCCGGGCAGCCCATGGCCGCTTTCCACCGGGAGCGCGAGCGGGCCGCTGAAGATCGCCAGGCCGGCGAAGCAGGCGCTGGTGACCGCCACCATCGTCCAGGTCGACCAGGCATCGAGCAGGACCGCGCCGATGATCACCTGCAGCAGGTAGAGAAAGACGAAGGGATTGGAGGCGCCTCCGCTCAGATGGAGCTGGGCCGTCAGCATCGCCACATCGACCAGCAGGGCCACGAAGAGCTCGCCGTTCGTCACGTCGCGATGAATGCGCCAGCGCACCTGGCTGGCGAGGTTGAAGGCCGCCAGGAAGGCCAGCACCGCCAGCATCTGGTCCAGCGGCAGCCGGATGCCGAAGCCGAAATGCACCACCGCGATGGTCGCGATCTGTCCCACCACGGCGATCCAGCGCAGCTGGATCAGCTGCTGCATGTTCTTCAGGCCGGTGCCGTCGTCGTCGATGGCACCGCTTGGGCGCCGCGTGGCCTGGAGGGCCTCAGCGTCCTGCGCCATGGCCGCTGCCTTCGCCCTTTCCGTCTTCCGCGAGCGCGCTGGCGGCATCGCGCCGGCGCCGGCCTTCGCGCTGTGCGTGCCAGGCGGCGAAAGCCACCATCAGGGCCAGGACGTACCAGGTGATGGCGTAGCTCAGGTGATTGTTGTTGAAGCTCACCACAGTGAGGCCGCCGGCGGGCCAGCGGCGGGCGTTGGGCGCGCGTTCTCCCACCGGCATGGGCGCGGCGTCGGCGTCCACGAAGTAGGGTGCGACGCTGCCGAGGCCGCGAGCCAGCGCGATCGCCTGCACGTCGCGCGAGTACCAGCGCTCCTGGCCCGGATCGTTGCGGCGCAGCAGCGCCCCCTTGGGTTCGGTCATGCGCAGCAAGCCGGTGACCGTGGTCGGGCCCGCCGCTTCGTCCTCTCGCCGGGTGGCGCGATCGCGCC
>DASXKG010000617.1:0-1838 GCA_036496965.1 Variovorax sp. | reverse complement strand
GGCCTTCGGCGACTCGAGCAGCACCTGATAGGCCTCGGTCTTCATGGCGTCGACGATGCGCAGGGCCTCGGCGGCGATCGCCGGGCTGTCGATCGCCGTGCCGACCTCGGTGTTCTTGCGCGACGAACGCGGATCGAGGTTCAGCGAGCCGAGCAGCACGGTCTGTTGGTCGATCACCATCAGCTTGGCATGCAGGCGGCCGCGCGACGAGCCGCCGAACAGGGTGCGGCTGTTGCCGTTCGGCATGGCGCTGATCTCGTAGAGCTTGACTCCGGCCTGCACCATCGGCAAGCGGTAGCGCGCATAGCCGTAATAGACGACCGCCGAATCGTTCGAGGCCAGCGAATTGGTCACCGCGGTCTGTTCCACGCCCTTGACCTGGAGGCTGCGCAGCAGGGCCATGCCCGGCTTGCCCGGAACCAGGTAGGGCGACACGATCACCAGTTGGCTGCGCGTGCCCAGCATGTTGCTCCGGGCGCCGGCCATCAGGGTATCGAATTCGAGGTCGTCGAGCGGCAGTTGTCGCTTGTCCGGGCGATCGGCCACCGCGTAGGCCACCGCGGGCAGCAGCGTCAGGCGGTTGGCCTTCAGTTCCGCGCTGACCGGCCCGCGCCCGAGCAGATCCTTCTCGGGCAGCTGCAAGTCGATGTTCACCGCGCTGGCCGGCAGCAACTGTTCGAGCGCGGCGGTTGAAGGGGGATCCTGCGGGCCCTTGCCGGTCAGCGCTGCCATGGGAAAGGCATCGCCGCTGTTCCAGTAGCGGTCGAAGATGCCCGCCAACTGGGGCACGACCAGCCCCGCCGCGATGGCGTCCAGGTCGATGAAGTTGGCGTACGGATCGCGGCCGAAGTACTCGTCGCCGATGTTGCGGCCGCCCAGGATCGCCAGGGCGCCATCGGCAATGAGCAGCTTGTTGTGCATGCGGTGATCGAGCCGCGACAGGTCGCCCAGCGAGCTCGCGATGCGCCCGGCGAAGCTGCTGCGCAGGCAGCAGAAGGGATTGAACAGGCGGATCTCGAAATTGGGCAGGGTGGCCAGCACCTCGATCAAGGCTTCGGCGCCGGCGCTGTTCAGGTCGTCCAGCAGCAGGCGCACCCGCACGCCGCGCCGGGCCGCGTCGCGCAGGGCCGCGAACACCGCACGGCCGGATTCGTCGTTGTTCATGATGTAGACCTGCAGGTCCAGCGTGCGCGTCGCACGCTCGATCAGCGCCAGCCGGGCATCCAGCGCATAGGGTCCGAGCGGCAGCAGCCGGAAGCCGGAGGGCGCGCCGTCCGGCAGCTGGGTGGCGGCCAGCTGCGCCAGGGGGCTTTGCGCGGGCGTCGCCGTCTGGTGGTGCGAGACCGGCTTCTCGACCGCCACCGGTAGCGAACCGCAAGCGCCGAGCAGCCCCAGCGCCAGGGCCGACGCCCAGATTCTGAAGAAACCGAATGACATGTGGCCAAGCCTACCCGCACTTGCGCCAATAGCCCTTCGCCACTCGAAGCTCCGCGATCCGGGACAAGATAGCGGCATGACCCCGTTTTCGATCCTCGATCTCTCCCCCATCACCGAAGGCGGCGACGCCGCGCAGTCCTTCCGCAACTCGCTGGCGCTGGCCCGGCATGCCGAGCAGCTCGGCTACCGGCGCTACTGGCTGGCCGAGCACCACGGCATGCCGGGCATCGCCAGCGCTGCCACCGCGGTGCTGCTGGCCCACATCGGTGCCGGCACGTCGACCATCCGCATCGGCGCCGGCGGCGTGATGCTGCCCAACCATTCGCCGCTGGTGATCGCCGAACAGTTCGGCACGCTGGAGTCGCTCTATCCGGGCCGTATCGATCTCGGGCTGGGGCGCG
>DASXKG010000616.1:0-7085 GCA_036496965.1 Variovorax sp. | reverse complement strand
GAGCGCGCTTTCGCTGTGCGCCTGTCCCATGCGGATGCGGGCGAACTGCCCGGGGATCAGGGCGCCGTCGGGGTTGTCGAAGGCGGCGCGCACGCGCACGGTGCCGCTCTTCGCGTCGACCTGGTTATCGATCAGTTGCAGCCGGCCCTGGTACGGCGTGCCGTCGCTGGCGGCCGTGCCCATCTGCACCGGAATGCCCTCTATCGAGCCGCGCGCGGCGGCGCCGCCGGGCAGCTCCTTCAGCGCCCGCACCACGACCTGCTCGTCGGCATCGAAGCTCGCATAGATCGGGCTCACCGACACCAGCGTGGTCAGCACGGGCGCGCCGGGGCCGGCCGCCACCAGGTTGCCCACCGTCACCTGCAGCTGTCCGACCCGGCCGGGCACCGGGGCGCGCACCTGGGTGTAGCCGAGGTTCAGGCGCGCGCTCTGCAGCGCGGCCTGCGCGCCGCGCAGGTTGGCCTCGGCCTCGAGCGCAGCGTTGACGCGCTCGTCGAGCTCGCGCTGGGCGATGGCCTTCTCGTCCCACAGCCGATGTGCGCGGTCCTGTTCGCTGCGCGTGAACGACACCCGGGCCTCGGCCGAGGCGACCTGCGCGGCGCTCCGATCGACCTCGGCCGCGTAGGGCGCCGGATCGATGGTGATCAGCAGCTCGCCCAGCTTGACCAGCCCACCCTCGCGGAAATGGACCGCCTGCACGGCCCCCGCGACCCGCGAACGCACATCGACTCTTTCGACCGCCTCCAGGCGGCCGGAGAACTCGTCCCAGGTGTTGACGTCGGTCGCGGCCACCGTGGCCACCGAGACCGGAATGGCGGCCGGCGCCGCCAGCGCGCCCGCGCTGGTCGCCTCGGCATTGAAGCTGTGGAAGCTGAGCGCGGCGGAGACGATCGCCAGCAGCGCGGTGACGCCGGTCACCGCGGGCCAGAGGCCGCGCCGGGCCAGGGAGGGGGATGCTTGGTTGGACATGATGGAAGGTCCTCGTGGTGACGCTGAACATGGGTCCGCCCTCCCGCACGGGGAGCGCAGGACAGAGACACGGAAGTCGGCCGGGGCGCCAGAGCCGAAAAGGCGCCCGCGCGCGGCGCTGGTCGCGCCGCGTGGCATCTGGGTTTGGCAGGTTCAGCGCGCCGCTGCCGGCGCGCTGTCGCTCAGTGCGGCGGCGGCGCCGCGCTGAAGAAGTCGCGGAAGTGCCTCTGCACCACGGCCTCGCAGGCCGCGCAGCCTCCGCCGTCGGGTTCGTAGAGGGCCTCCGGCCAGTTCGCGGCACCCGGCAGCACGCTGCTCGTCACCGGTATTCCAGCCTCGCCGAGGCGGCGCGCGAAGCCCAGCGCCTCGTCGCGCATCGGGTCGTCCTGGCCGACCAGCACCAGCGTCGGCGCGATCTGCGCCAGCCGCAGCGAGCTGCCGGGCACCGCATAGGGATGCGTGGCATGCACCGGGCGGCTCAGGTATTCCTGCCAGCCGGCGGACCACTTGCATTGCGTCGAATCGCCCGTGGCCTTGCGCAGCGAGGCCGTGCCCGCGCAGGGATCCAGCATCGGCGACAGCAGGATTTGCCCGGCCAGCGGTGGATGGGCCCGGTCGCGTGCCATCAGTGCCACCGCGGCGGCCAGGTTTCCACCGGCTTCCTCGCCCGCAAGGAACACGCGGGCGCCCTTGCCCGCCAGTTTCACCCGCTGCTTGTAGAGCCATTCGAGGGCACTGAATCCGACCTCGATCGGCTCGGGAAACGGCGCCTTGGGCGCCAGCGGATAGTCCAGCGACACCACCACGGCCCCGGCACCCACCAGCAGGCGCGCCACGCTGCGGCCGTTGTCCAGGTCGCCGCAAACGAAAGTGCCGCCATGGAAGTGCAGCACCAGCGGCGCCGTCGTGCCGCGTTCGCGTTCGCCGTACAGCCGCGCCCGCACCGGCGCACGGTCCGGCAGTTCGATGCGGATGTCGGTTTCCGCGCCCCGCGCTTGCGGTGCGCGGCCTGCGACAGCTGGGCGGATGGGAGGGCTGGACATGGACGGCCTCAATGGGTGGACGATGAATCGAATATACGGCGCGGGAGCTTCCCTTCAACGGGCACCCGGACCCCACTCTGTTTCCATCCGGCCAACAATCGCACCCTGGGCGCATGTGAGAATCCCGCACGCCGGCCGCTTGGCGCCGGCCCCCCAGGAGCAGCATCGATGGACCAGATCCAGGGCATGCGGATCTTCGTGCGTGTCGTCGAAGCCGGTACCTTCACCCGTGCCGCGGATTCGCTCGGCCTGCCCAAGGGCACGGTCACCAAGCAGATCCAGGCGCTGGAGGCGCGGCTGCACGTGAAGCTGCTCAACCGGACCACGCGCCGGGTCACGGTCACGCCCGACGGCGCGGCCTACTTCGAGCGCACCGCGCGCCTCTTGAACGACTTCGACGACATCGAGGCCAGCATGACCAATGCCCAGGCCAATCCCACCGGCCGGCTGCGCATCGACGTCGGCTCGTCGATGGCACGGCTGATCATCCTGCCGGCGCTGGCGAGCTTCTGCGACCGCTATCCGGACATCCAGGTCGATCTGGGCGTGAGCGACCGCACGGTCGACCTGATCACCGACAACGTCGATTGCGTGATCCGCGGCGGCGAGCTGACCGACCAGTCGCTGGTGGCGCGTCGCATCGGCAACCTGCCCTTCGTCACGGTGGCCTCGCCGGCCTATCTCAAGCGCTACGGCGTACCGCAGCATCCGACGGACATCGAAAAGCGTCACCTGGTGGTGAGTTTCTTCTCGGGCAGCACGCGGCGGGTCTATCCGCACGAGTTCCAGCGCGGCGATGAGCACCTCGAGATCGCCGGCCCCTACCGCGTGTCGGTGAACGACAGCACCGCCCACATGACCGCGGTGCTGGGCGGCTTCGGCATCTCGCAGACCATCGTCTACATGGCCGAGCCCTATCTGAAGAGCGGCGAGCTGGTGCAGATCCTGCCGGAATGGACGCGCGCGCCCCTGCCCGTGCATGTGGTCTATCCGCCGAACCGGCACCTGAGCGCCAAGGTGCGGGCCTTCGTGGACTGGGCCGCCGAGCTGTTTGCCAAGCATCCGCAGCTGCAGCGCGATTGATGAGCCCCCACGCTCCCTCACTTCGTGTGGTCGCTGCCCCCCGAGGGGGCCGCAGGCCGCCTTGGGGCGGCCCGGCGCCGGCCTGAGTCAACCGCGAACGGCCAGCCAGGCGTCGCGCAGTGCGGCCTGGCTGGCCGGCGCCAGCACGCCGAGGCGCACGTGGCCCGGCAGGCCGAACGAGCCGGTGTCGCGCAGGCGGATGCCGGCTTGTCGCAAGGCCGCTTGCCGCGCCGCGGTACAAGGCAGGTCCGGCCTGGCGCAGAAGAAGTTGGCCACGCTCGGCATGCAGGTCCAGCCGAGCGACTCGCAAAGGCCTTGCTGCTGCGCCTTCCAGGTACGCAGCAGGTCCAGGCTGCCGGCCAGCCATTGCTGCGCCGCGCCGGTGGTCCAGGCGGCGAGCAGCGCCACGCCGTGTGCGCCCAGCGGCCAGGACGGTGCCAGCCGATCCAGGCGCGCCGCCAGCGCCTCGGCGCCCGGCGGGGCGATCGCATAGGCCGCGCGCACGCCCGTCAGACCCAGCGCCTTGTTGGGCGTCCAGAGCTGCCAGAAGGCATCCCTTTGTTCGTCCGTCAGGTCCAGGCGGCCGTCCAAGCGCAGCGGTTCGTAGGCCAGGTCGAGCACGCCGTGGGCCTCGGCGCCGAGCCGCCCGGCGAGCTGCGCCAGCGCCGGCTGCGGCTGACCAGTGGGACTGGCCGGATCGCAGCACCACAGCAGCCCGGCATCTTGCGCGGCCTCGACGACCTCGAGCTGCCAGGCATTCGCGCCCCGCCGATAGTCGGCATAGGCCAGCGGCGGCAGCCACACACGCCGGCCACCGGCCTGCGCCACGGCCGCCGTCATGCGGCCGATGAACTCGCTGGCGCTGGCGGCCATCACGATCCGCGCCGGCGCCACGGCATGAAAGCGGGCGAGCGCCTCGCGCAGCGCCGTGTAGCGGGGATCGGGGTAGCTGGCCGCATCGGCTGCCTGGACGGCGCGCAAGGCCGAGGGGCACGGGCCGCAGGCGTTCGCGTTGGTGGAGAAATCGTGCGGTAGCACCCCGTTGGCATCGGGACCGCCGTGCAGGGGCGCGGATTCGTCGGGCTGCATCATGCCGGTCCCAGGGCCTCGAGGCAGGCGATCGCCGCCGTCGCGCAGGCGGCGGCCAGCCACGCGACGCGAGTGGCCAGCATCAAGGCACGCGCCGTATCGGCCCCGGCGGGCGCACGGCCTTCGGGATGGAGGGCGTAGACGCCGGGCTTGCGCAGGTGAATGCCCAGCTGCAGCGCCATGGCCGCCATGGGCCAGCCGCTGTTCGGCGAGGGGGTCTTGCGGGCCTCGCGCAGCAGCATGGCGGCTGCCCGTCCGGGCCGAGGCTGCAAAGGAGCGGCGCAGAGCCACAGGAGCAGGGCCGTGATCCGCGCAGGCAGCCAGGAGAGGACGTCGTCGGCGCGGGCGGCGAATCGGCCCGCCCATGTCCAATCACGACCCTCGCGCTCGCCCCGATAGCCCCACATCGCATCCGCGGTGTTGGCGAAGCGGTAGCAAGCCGCGCCCGGCAGGCCGAAGAGAACGAACCAGAACAGCGGCGCGACCAGCGAATCGTTCAGGTTCTCGGCCAGCGACTCGATGGCGGCTTCGCGCACCTGGCCTGGATCGAGCCCCGCCACGTCGCGGCTGACCAGCCGGGCGAGCTGCGCACGGCCTTCATCCAGTGAACGGCCGAGCGCCGTCTCGACCGCCTGCACTTCCTCGTGCAGCAGGCGCCAGGCGAGCAGCGGCTTGAGGGCCAGGGCCAGCCACGGAACCGCCGCCCAGGCCGGCATCCGACGCGCCAGCGCCAGCCAGCCGCAGGCTGCGGCCAGCGTCATGGCGGCGCCGATGCACCAGGCGAGCGTGCCGGCTGCGAGTCGCCGCCAGTCACGCGGCCGCGCGGCACCGGCAACGGGTGCGATACGCCTGCCGATCCAGCCCAGGTAGCAGCCGGTCCAGACCACCGGATGCCAGCGCGCAGGCGGCTCGCCCAGCCAGCGGTCGATGGCCAGGGCCAGCCAGAGCGCAGCGATCGGGATCAATCCTCGATGCCGCGTTGCGCGGGAATGCCGGCCTTGAACGCATGCTTGACCATCTGCATCTCGGTCACGGTGTCGGCCAGCTCGATCAGCTCCGGCGGGCAGCGGCGGCCGGTCAGCACCACGTGCACTTCCTTCGGCCGCGCGCGCAGGGTCTGCAGCACCCCTTCCAGTTCTAGCCAGCCGTAGATCAGCGGATAGGTGATCTCGTCGAGCACCACCAGAAAATACGCGCCCGACAGGATCGCCGCACCGGCTTTCTCCCAGCCGTCGCGCGCCAGCTGCGCCGAGCGTTCCAGGTCCTGGCTCTTCCAACTGAATCCATCGCCCAGCCCTTCGATGGGAATGCCGATCTGCTCGAACATCCGGTGCTCGCCGAAGCGGGCCGTCGGCACCTTCATGAACTGGTAGATCTTCACCGCCTTGCCGCGGCCGTGGGCGCGCAAGGCCAGCCCGAAAGCAGCGGTGCTCTTGCCCTTGCCATCTCCGGTGTTGACGATGACGAGGCCGCGGCGTTCGCCCTCGGGCTTGTCGTAGGGCTTCTCGCTGGGTGGGGTTTCGATGTGCATGGGGCGTCCAGGGGTTTTTCAGTTCGACACGGCGATCCATTGGTCCGCCACGCGATGCACGGCCACGCGACGGTCGAACACCGTCTCCAGCGCGCGATGGGTGACGGGGTCTGCGCAGCCGCCGTGATGCAGCACCCGGCCCGCGGCCATCAAGACCATCGCGTCGGCGGCCAGCGCGACATTCACCTCGTGCAGCACGCTGACCACCGTCCTGCCTTCGGCCACCAGTGCGCGCGCGGTGCGGATCCAGTCGGCCTGGTGCGGCGGGTCGAGGTTGGCGAGCGGCTCGTCCATCAGCAGCAGTTCGGCATCCACGGCGAGCGCGCGTGCGAGCAGCACGCGCTGTCGCTCCCCGCCCGAGAGCTGGCCCAGGGGGCGCTCGCGCCAGTCCCAGGCCTGGGTGCTGCGCAGGGCGCGTTCCACGGCGGCTTGATCCGCCGCGCTCGGCGCGGCGAGCCAGCGCTGGTGCGGCAGCCGGCCGAGCATCGCGACGTCGTAGACCATCAGGTCGTCCGCGCTGCCCTCGGCGGCACCGCCGTGCCCCTGGCCGAGCCAGGACAGCCGCCGCGCACGCTGGCGCGAGGAATAGGCCCCGAGCGGCCGACCGCCCAGGCGCACCTCGCCGCGGTGCGGCAGCAGGCCGGCAAGCACCTTGAGCAGGGTCGACTTGCCCGCGCCATTCGGCCCGACGATGCTGGTCCAGCGCGCCGCGGCCAGCGCCAGGTCGACCTCGTGCAGCACCTCGGTCGCACCCAGCCTGGCCGTGACGCCGCTGGCCTCCAGGGCCGCTGTTTCACGAAGGCTCATGCCGCCCCCCGCATGCCGCGCCGATGCATCAGCCACAGCAGATAGCTGCCGCCGAGCACCGCGGTCAGCACGCCGACCGGCAGTTCCTGCGGCGCCACCAGCCAGCGCGCCAGCAAATCGGCCGCCATCAGCAGCAGCCCGCCCATGGCAGCCGACAGCAGGATCAGCCGCGCATGGGTGGTCTTCACCGCCGAGCGGACCAGGTGCGGCGCGGCCAGGCCGACGAAGGCGATCAGTCCGGTCTGCGCGACCGCAGCACCGGTCGCCAGTGCCATCACCGCGACCAGCGCCGCACGCATTGCCGAAAGGGGCAGGCCCAGGCTGGCGGCCGTGGCCTCGCCCAGCGCCAGGCCATCGAGTACCGGTGCCAGCGCCCAGCCCAGCAACAGGCTGACGGCGGCAAACAGCCCCATCACGGCACAGGCGCTCCATCCGACCAGCCCGGTGCTGCCCAGCATGAAGCCTTGCAGGGCCTGCAGGATCTCGGCCGAGGCGATGGTCAGCAGGTCCTTGGCCGCACCCAGCACCACGCCCACGATCACCCCCGCCAGCAGCAGCCGCAG
>DASXKG010000615.1:0-5378 GCA_036496965.1 Variovorax sp. | reverse complement strand
CACGCTGGCCACCGAGAAGATCTTGATGGTCTTGTTCTGGTTGATGTTGATGAAGCCGACGGTCGCATCCATCAGGAAGTTGATCTTGTCGAACAGGAAGGCCGTGTGGTTGTCCAGCGATTCGATGTCGCGCAGGATCTGGCGCGCCTCCTCGAACTGCTCGGCGTTGAGCATGCGACTGCGCAGCATGAAGCTGACCGCACGGCGGGTGTCCATGACGTTGCGCCGGATGCGTCCGTTCAGATCCTCCTGGCGCGCGATCAGTCCGAGCACCTCGCCGGCCAGCTCGTCGCTGACATGCCCGGAGAGCACTTTCTTGCCGGCCGACTCCAGCTCGTCGTAGATGTTCTCCAGGGTGTCGGCGGAATACTCGGCATCGGCGTCGAACAGCTTCAGCAGCACCTCCTTGGCGTCCTCCATCAGGCCCGGTGCGCGGCGCGCGCGCATGCGCACCAGGCGGAACACCGGCAGGTCCTCGTCGTGGATCGAGAACAGCACCCCGCGGCTGCGCAACTCCTCGTTGTGCTGGTTGAGGATGAAAGCCACGCGCACCGAGCGCGGATTCTCGTCATCGGCGATCAGGAAGTCGCTGCGGATGTGCAGTTCGCCGTTGTCTTCCTCGTAGAAGCGGGCGGATTCCTCGATGTCCTCGTCCATCGCGTCCTCGGGGATCGACAGGCCGTAGTACTGCATGATCCAGCGCTTTTCCTCCAGCGTGGGGGATTCGAGGTCGACCCAGATGGGCTGGAAGCGGGACAGCTCCTCGAGGGCTTCGATCTCTTCCTGGACGAGCCGGCCGTTGGCGAGGGTGAAGATGTTGAGCATGGCGCACTTCCGTGAAAAGGCTGGCAGCAGGCCAAGGATGAATGCTGCCGGGACGGGTCGTTTTCCATGCGAGAAGCTACGGGAGCAGCGAGGCGGGATTATGTCATCGGACTCCTTTCATCGGCCTCGGCATCTGGATGGACATCCAGTACAGTTGGGCGATGTCCAGCCTCGCCGCGACGCCCGCAGCCCAGACCCCGTCGCAGCGGCTCGCCGGCGCGCTGGCGCAACTCAACGACGAACAGCGCGCCGCCGTGCTGCATGGCGCCGAGAGCGGGCCGGACGGGGACGACCGCCCATTGCTCGTCGTCGCCGGCGCCGGATCGGGCAAGACCAGCACGCTGGCGCACCGGGTGGCATACCTGATCGCGCAGGGCGCCGACCCCCAGCGCATCCTGCTCCTGACCTTCTCGCGCCGCGCCGCGCAGGAGATGGAACGGCGCGCCGGCCAGGTGCTGGTGCGCGTGCTGGGCCTGTCGGCGCAGGCGCCGCCGGCGCTGCCCTGGGCCGGGACCTTCCATGGCATCGGCGCGCGGTTGCTGCGCGAATACGCGGCGCAGATCGGCCTGGCCGAGAGCTTCACCATCCACGACCGCGGCGATGCCGAGGACCTGCTGGGCCTGGTGCGCCACGACCTCGGCCTGTCCACCAGCAGCCGGCGCTTTCCGCAGAAGGGCACTTGCCTCTCGATCTACTCGCGCACGGTCAACACCTGCGCGCCGCTGGCCGAGGTGCTCGGCCACGCCTTTCCGTGGTGTGCCGAATGGGAGGCCGAACTGAAACGCCTGTTCGGCGCCTATGTGGAAGCCAAGCAGCAGCAGCAGGTGCTCGACTACGACGACTTGCTTCTGTATTGGGCCGGCATGGTGGCCGAGCCGGCGCTGGCCGAGCAAGTGGGCGCACGCTTCGATCATGTGCTGGTCGACGAGTACCAGGACACCAACCTGCTGCAGGCCAGCATCCTGCGCGCGCTCAAGCCCGATGGCCGCGGCGTGACAGCGGTGGGCGACGACGCCCAGTCGATCTATTCCTTTCGCGGCGCCACGGTGCGCAACATCCTCGACTTTGCGCAGCATTTCAGCCGGCCGGCGCGCACCGTCACGCTCCAGCGCAACTACCGCTCCACCCAGCCGATCCTCGATGTGTCCAACGCGGTGATCGCGGCTGCCGCCGAGCGCCATGCCAAGACGCTCTGGACCGACAAGCCCTCGGCCGGCCGGCCGCAGCTGGTGCTGGTGCCCGACGAGGCCCAGCAGGCGCGCTTCGTCGCCGAGCGGGTGCTGGCGCACCGCGAGGGCGGGCTGGCGTTGAAGTCGCAGGCGGTGCTGTTTCGCACCTCGGCCCACAGCGCCGCCGTGGAACTCGAATTGGTGCGGCGCAACATCCCGTTCGTGAAATACGGCGGCCTGAAGTTCCTCGAAGCGGCGCATGTGAAGGATCTGCTGGCGCTGCTGCGCTTTGCGCAAAACCCGCGCGGGCGCATGGCCGGCTTTCGCGTCACGCAGATGATTCCGGGCATCGGCCCGGTCACCGCCGGGCGGCTGCTGGACGCGATGGCCGAGGCGGCGCAGCCGGGCGCGGTGGTCCAGGCCTTCGTGCCGCCGGCCGCGGCGCAGGTCGAATGGGCCCGCTTCGCCGGCATCTATGCCGCCCTGCGCGCGCCCGGCCTGGCCTGGCCGGCCGACATGGCGCTGGCGCTCGAATGGTATTTGCCGCACCTGGAACGGCTGCACGATGACGCCGCACTGCGCCGCGGCGACATCGAGCAACTGGCGCGGCTGGCCTCGGGCTACGCCTCGCGCGAGCGCTTCCTGACCGAACTCACGCTCGACCCGCCCGAGGCAACCAGCGACCGCCCGGGGCCGCCGCTGCTCGACGAGGACTACCTGATCCTGTCGACCATCCACTCGGCCAAGGGTCAGGAATGGGCCTCGGTGCACGTGCTGAATGCGGTCGACGGCTGCATTCCGGCCGACGTCGCCCAGGGCGCGCACGAGCTGGAGGAGGAGCGGCGGCTGCTCTACGTGGCCATGACCCGTGCCCGCGACCATCTGCATGTGCTGGTGCCGCAGCGCTTCTACGTCACCCAGCAGGCCGCGCGTGGCGACCGCCACCTCTACGCCGGCCGCACCCGCTTCATCACGGCCGCCGACGCAGAACGCTTCGAGCAGCTCACCTGGCCGCCTGCGCCCGAGCGCGCGCCGCATGTGCCGGCGCCGGCCGCGGCCATCGATTTGCTCGGCCGCATGCGCGCGGCGTGGCGATAAATCCAGGTGACAGCGCGCTGTTTCGTCGCGGCAAATGGCCCTTTCCTGCGGTGAATTGGGATTGCATTTCGATGACAGCATGGGCATAGTGAACCGACCTTTCGCTTTCGCCTTGCCCTCTTCTTTCCGTCTTCTCCCCTCTCTTTTTCCCTTTCCACCCCTCTCCCCGCGTTCCCCCGGCTTCGCTTTTCACCCGAAAAGCGGGTCTTTTCCCAACCGTCAATTCCAGGAGGTCATTCATGAATCTGACGATCAGCGGTCATCACCTCGACGTCACACCGGCATTGCGCAGCTACGTTACGAACAAGCTGGACCGAATCACCCGCCACTTCGACCAGGTGGTCGACGTCAAGGTGATCCTCACCGTGGAAAAGCAGAAGGAAAAAGAACGCCGGCAGCGCGCTGAATGCAACATCCACGTCAAGGGCAATGACATGTTCGCCGAGTCGAGCCACGCTGATCTCTACGCCGCCGTCGACGAACTGGTCGACAAGCTGGACCGCCAGGTCGTGCGCCACAAGGACCGCCTGCAAGATCACCACTGTTCAGCGCCCAAACGCGTGATGTAGTACCTCTTCGGGCAAATACTCTTGCGGCCGCCTTCGGGCGGCTTTGCTTTTTCCGGGGTAGGTGCATAATCGCCCCCGCCCTGCCCCAACATGAATCGCCTCGCGTCCATCCTGCCGCCCGCTCAAGTGCTCGTGAGCGTCGACGCCACCAGCAAAAAGCGTGCTTTCGAAGAAGCCGGCCTGCTGTTCGAGAACCTGCACGGTCTCGGTCGCGCGCTCATCACCGACAGCCTTTTTGCCCGGGAAAGGCTCGGTTCCACCGGCCTCGGCCATGGCGTGGCCATCCCCCATGGCCGCATCAAGGGCCTGAAATCGCCGATGGCGGCCGTGTTCCAGCTGGCCAACCCGATCGGTTTCGACGCGCCGGACGAGCAGCCGGTGGTCCTCTTGATCTTCCTTCTGGTCCCCGAAGCGGCGACCCAGAAACATCTTGAAATACTTTCCGAGATCGCCGAACTCCTGAGCGACGCCAACCTGCGCGAGCGGATCAAGTCGAGCACGGATGCGGCGGCGCTGCACGCGTTGATCGCCGGCTGGCAGTCCGCCCAGGTCGCTTGAGACGCGCCGGCATGGAGCGCTCCGGGGCATGAAGCCGACGGTCATCAGCGCCGACGCGATGTTCGAGGAATTCCGCGGCTCGCTGCGCTGGGAGTGGCTGGCCGGCCTCGGCGCCTCCGAACGGCAGTTCGACCCCGACGTCATCAGCCGCGCGCAATCCGCCGCCGACCTGGTCGGCTATCTCAACTACATCCACCCCTACCGGGTGCAGATCCTGGGCGGCCGCGAGGTCGCCTACCTGACGCGCGGCACGCCCGAGGACTGCGCCCGGCGCATCGCCCGCATCGTGATGCTGGAGCCCCCGATGCTGGTGCTGGCCGATAGCCAGCCGGCGCCGGACGAACTGCTGTCGATCTGCGAGCGCGCGCAGCTGCCGCTGTTTTCCACGCGCGAATCCTCGGCCTTCGTGATCGACCTGTTGCGCGCCTACCTGTCCAAGCACTTCGCCGAACGCACCTCGATGCACGGCGTGTTCATGGACATCCTGGGACTGGGCGTGATGATCACGGGCGAGTCCGGCCTGGGCAAGAGCGAGCTCGGCCTGGAGCTGATCTCGCGCGGCAACGGCCTGGTGGCCGACGACGCGGTCGACCTCTACCGCATCAACCAGACCACCCTGGAAGGCCGCTGCCCCGAACTGCTGCAGAACCTGCTGGAGGTGCGCGGCATCGGCCTGCTCGACATCCGCGCCATCTTCGGCGAGACGGCGGTGCGCCGGAAGATGCGGCTCAAGCTGATCGTCCACCTGGTGCGGCGCGACAGTTTCGAGCGCGACTACGAACGCATGCCCTCGGCGCCGCTGACCCAGGACGTGCTGGGCATCCCGGTGCGCAAGGTGATCATCCAGGTCGTGGCCGGGCGCAACATCGCGGTGCTGGTGGAGGCAGCGGTGCGCAATTCGATCCTGCAGCTGCGCGGCATCGACACCTATGCGGATTTCGTGGCCCGCCACCACAAAGCGATGGAGAACTCCCGCGAAGACGAGTATTGATCCACCCCGGAAGCCCGGTTTCAGGCGTCTCGCGACCTGTTGCAGCGAGGGGAGACTAGTGCTTTGCGGTGCAGTTGGCGCACAGGCCATACAGCGACATGGCGTGGTCCTGCAGGATCCAGCCCTTTTCCTTGGCGGTCACCTGCTGGCGCCGCTCGATCTCGGGGT
>DASXKG010000614.1:0-12226 GCA_036496965.1 Variovorax sp. | reverse complement strand
CTCCTGGCGGCGGTGGCGAAACGGGGTGAGTCATTGCGGCTCGTGATCATCGACTTGTCTTCATCGCCTTACGTCGACGTCGCAGCCGCCGAGATGCTGGCCGAGTGCCACGAGGGGCTGGGCGGCCGCGGCATCGTGCTGAAGGTATCGAACCTCAACGGCGAGGTACGCGACCTGATGCGCCGGGACGAACTCGAGAAGGTCTTCGGCGACATCGGACCGGGCCAGAGCGTCGAGGCCATCATGAAGCGCTGGAAGCAGGCACAGGGGAGTTCGACATGAATGCAGGCAGTGCTGTCCGACCCCGCGCGGCGCGCCCTGGCTAGCCGTCGAGCCCGGCTTCGCGGGGGCGGACCGGATCGGTTCTGAGCGCTCGCTTGGCCGGCCTCCTGGGCCCGAGCGTGCCCAGCAGACGTGTCGCGCCATCCGACGGGTGCTGCACCTCGGCTTGCGGCCGCTCGGTGGCCAGTGGATCCAGGATCCTGCCGACGGATTCGGAGAACGCGCGCAGGCCGCGCTCGAACTCGGCCACGGCGAGACGGTATTCGCGATGCGCCGCCTTGTTGCTCATCGCAGACTGTGCCTCACTGACAGCCCTTGGCCGCGCAGTCGTCGCGCAGCTTCTGGACCTCGGCGCTGAGCTCGGCCACGCGGGCGTTGCACCGGTTGGCAGCGGCCTGGGCCGCGGCGGCTGCCGCTCGGCCACGGCCGCCCGGCTTGGTGTTGTCGTCCGGCAAGGTATCCGGATCGGGGGCTGGTCCGGAGGCGCCCTGGTCGCAGGTCGCGCGCTGCCTTTCCAGTGCCGCGGTCTTGTCGCGCAGCGCGTATTCGGCGTCGTGGCGCTGGCGCTCCTTGTCGTAGCTCGCGAGCTGGTCCTGAATCGCCCGGCTGGACTTCGGATCGGCAGGCGGCGGCGGCTTGCCCGCCTGCTCGACTTTCGTCTGGCTGCCGCTTTCGCATGGCGTGTCCTGGAAGCTGATGGCACCGTGCAGCTCGCAGCGATACATCGCCTCGGCCGGGTGCGCACCGATGATCCAGAGGGCAGCAAAGAGCAGAAGTAGTTTTTTCATCGTCCAGGTTCACCTCGGCAGGGCGGTCATGATGGGGTGTCGATCGCGATGCGATTTTCGACATTTTTGCAAAATTCCAAGAAAGGCCGCGCGCCCTCAAGGGGCCTTCGGCACACCCGGCTGGCCGATGGCGCAATCCAGCGTCTCGCGCGTCCATCCCCCGGCATCGGCGGCAGCGGCATAGCTGGCGTGCAGGAAGTCCTGCAGCAGCCGGTCGGGATCGCTCGCCTCGCGCACCTTCTGGTAAGGCAGGATGTATTCACCGAGATCAGGATCGAAGGCGGCGCCGGGCGGCATGGCCGCATTCCTGAAGCCCGCAGGCTCCGGATAGGCGTAGGCATAGAAGGCCGCCCGGGGATAGGCGTCGCTGCCGGCCCAGAAGCCGGCGCTGCTCACTTCATGCGAATAGGCATCCCGCGTGACGCGGTCTGGAAGACCGGGCGCGCCGGGATGCGGGGGGGCCCTGCGGCCCGAAAACCGCGTGACGGCGAGGTCGAAGCTGCCCCAGAAGAAATGCACCGGGCTCACCTTGCCCACGAAGGCCGTGCGAAACAGCTTGAGCGAGCGATCGGCCTGGATCAGCGCGCGCCAGAAGCGGTGCGCTGCCTCGGGGTCGTAGCTGGCATGCACGATGTCCTGGGCGAAGGGGATCGGATCCGCGACTTCGTTCGGCATCGTGTGGATGCGGATCTCGATGCCGAGGCCCCCGAGCATTCGCGTGATGCGCTGGTAGAAGGCCGCCACTGTCTGTGCTTCGAGTTTGAATGCGCCTTCGCCGCCTTGGCTGGTCCGGCACGACAGCCGATGCGCGACGAAATCGAATTCGATCTCGAACGATTCGAAGCCATCCGGTATCGGCGAAGTGCTCAGGCCGCGCGATGTGACGTACAGCGGCACCTGCCAGCCATGGTTGACCCACGGCGAGCGAGACAGCCGGATCTTGCCCACGATCTGGGTCCAGAGCTGCAGGGTCTGGCCGGTGCTTCTCCAGGCGGAATAGTCCAGCGCGGGCCAGGCGTTCTTGCCGATGTTCGTCACGAGTCTTGCCCTTCCCGATAAACAAGAAGCGAGTTTCCCCGGATTTGCGCCGGCGCGCTCATTCACCTCTCATACATGTCTCATGCATGCCTCATTTTCCATCGCTAGAGTGAACTCACAGGACCTGCGGGGCGCCGCGTTGGCGTGCACGTGAAAGGCCCAGAGGAGTATTTATGCGTGCTTTGTACAAAGGCCTGGCGATTGGCATTTTCGGCGTGATGGGCGCGCTCAGCGCAAACGCCCAGACGGACGGCTCGGACTATCACCCGCTGCAACTGAATTCCCCGCCGAGCCCCGACGTGGATGCAGGCGCGGTGGCTGCGGCGCATGCCACCGGCACCGAGGCGGTCGGACAGTCGACGGCCGCGCCTGCGATGAGTTCGCAATTGACCCGGGAAGAGGTCTACCGCGGCGCTGTCGAAGCGGCACATGGCGGCGGCGGATCTTCCGAGGCGATCGGACAATCGACCGGCATGGCCGGCATCACCGCCGGACAGCCGCACTGATCGCCAAGGAGGGGTCCGGACGGGCCCTCCTAGTGCAATTCCCCATTGAGATAGGGCTCGGGGTCGACCGGGACCCCCTGCTTTCGAATTTCGAAGTGCAGTTTCACGCGATCGGCATCGCTGTCACCCATCTCGGCGATCTTCTGGCCCTGGCGCACCACGTCCTTTTCCTTCACCAGGATGGTCTGGGCGTGGGCGTAGGCGGTGAGGAAGGTGTCGTTGTGCTTGACGATCACCATGTTGCCGTAGCCGTGCAGTTCGCCGCCCACGTAGACCACACGACCGTCGGCCGCCGCGACCACGGGATCGCCCAGGTTGCCGGCGATGTCCACGCCCTTGTTGCGCGCGCCGTCGAAGCTCGCAATCACGCGCCCGTTGGCCGGGCGAATGAAGAGCGCCTGCGGCTTCGGCGCCGGGGCGTTTGCAGCGGGAGGCAATGTCTGCCCGGCGGGCGGCAGGGGATAGAAGCGCTGCGGGGGCGCAGGCGGCACAGGCGTGGTCGAGCAGGCGCTCAGCGCAGCGACCGCGAGCGCGGCCAAGCCGGCGCGAAGCGATGGATTCTGGACTTGCATGGATTTTTGAAGCGGAAGCGATGCCAAGGGTTCCCCTGACCTGCGGTGGCCGAAGCATGTTTTTAGCACGACCGCGCGACAGCGGGTGAAGGCGCCGGCGCCGTCATCTTGTGCAACCAGGGCTGACGCGCCAGCACAAGGTCGCGCGGCTCCGCGTCGACGATACAGCTGGCCTCCATCAGCACCGACCGGCTATTTCTGCGGGATCGGCGTCGAGCGGTCGACGGCCACCGCGGTCACGCTGTTCTTCGGCGACCCGTCGACCAGGTAGTCGGAATAAGTGAGATAGACCAGCGTATTGCGCTTCGCGTCGACCATGCGCACGACGCGCAGCCGCTTGAAGAGGATCGACAGCCGCTGGGTATAGACCTCTTCGCGCTGCGGCAAGGGCTGGGTCACGCTGACGGGGCCGACCTGGCGGCAGGCGATCGAGGCCTCGGCCTTGTCTTCGGCCAGGCCCAGGCCGCCCTTGATCCCACCGGTCTTGGCTCGCGAGACATAGCAGGTGACGCCGTTCACCTTGGGGTCGTCATAGGCCTCGACCACGATCTTGTGGTCCGGGCCGATCCACTGGAAGGCGGTGTCGACCTCGCCGATCGGGTCGGCCGCGGCGGCCGCTGAAACCAGCAACAGGCCGAGCATCGCTGCCGGTCGCGCGCTCATGCGATGTCCAGCGTATGCACCCGGTCGAAGCTGCCGCGGCGGCGGTCCTCGAAATAGTGCCGAAGCGCTTCCCTCACGGTGCGAAAGGCGATTTCGTCCCACGGAATCTCTTCCTCGGTAAAAAGCCGTGCCTCGAGGGTTTCGTGGCCGGGGTCGAACTTGTCGCTCAAGAGGCGCGCCCGGTAGAACAGGTGCACCTGGCCGACCCGCACCACGCTCATCACTGCGAACAGGCCTTCCATCTCGTATTCGGCGCCGGCCTCTTCGTCGGTCTCGCGCGCCGCGCCCTGCGACGTCGTTTCGTCGAGCTCCATGAAGCCCGCCGGCAGCGTCCACTTGCCCCAGCGCGGCTCGATGTTGCGCTTGCACAGCAGTACCCGGTCACCCAGCACGGGAATCGTGCCGACGACGTTCAGCGGATTCTCGTAGTGGACCGTGTGGCAGGCAGGGCAGACCGCGCGCTCCTTGGTGTCGCCATCGTCCGGAAGGCGATAGACGACCGCGGTGCCGCAGTTCTTGCAATGCTTGATGGGGACGCGCAGGATCATGCGGCTGCGGGCAGGCCCGACCCTAGACGATCGCGACGCGCAGGCTCGGCAATCCCGTGATCTCGCCGAACAGCGTGTCGCCGGCCACCACGGCGGCAACGCCTTCGGGCGTTCCCGTGAAGATCAGGTCGCCGGGCCGCAGCTCCCAGGCGGCCGACAGGTGCTCGATGGTCTCGGCGATGCTCCAGATCAGCTTGCTCACATGGCTGCGCTGGCGGTCGACGCCGCCGACCTGCACCGAGATCTCGGCCTTCTCGATGTCCCCGGCCTGCGCTGCCGGCACGATCGGGCCAATCGGCGCGCTTTGCTCGAAGCTCTTGCCGATGTCCCATGGGCGCCCCTGCTTCTTCATGTCGTTCTGCAGGTCGCGGCGGGTCATGTCCAGGCCCACGGCGTAGCCGAAGATGTGCTTGTGCGCGTTGGCTGCCGAGATGTTCTTGCCGCCTGTGCCGATGGCCGCCACGAGCTCGATCTCGTGATGCAGGTTCTTGGTCAGCGTCGGGTAGGCCATGGTGCCGGTTTCGCCGTTGGGGACCACGACCACGGCGTCGGCCGGCTTCATGAAGAAGAAGGGCGGTTCGCGCCCGGTGAAGCCCATCTCCTTGGCGTGTTCCTCGTAGTTGCGGCCCACGCAATAGATGCGGTGCACGGGAAAACGCGCGGTCTGGCCGACCACCGGGATCGAAACGAGGGGCTGGGGTGCAAACACGAATTCAGAAGCCATGGCGAACGTCCTTTCAGCGAAATCGGAAGTGTGCCAGAGGGCCGGTGGCATTGCCCGGATTGGCCATGGCAGGGCGCCGCGGCTATGCTTGCCGGATGATGAAGCTGCACAACTATTTCCGCTCCTCGGCCTCCTTTCGCGTGCGCATCGCGCTCAACCTGAAGGGGCTGGACTACGAGTACATCCCGGTCCACATCGCACGGGGCGATCACAAGACGGGCCCTTTCGCGGCGATCTCTGCGGACCAGCTGGTGCCCCTGCTGGAGGACGACGGCGAGCGTTTCAGCCAGTCGATGGCCATCATCGAATACCTGGACGAGATCCATCCCGAACCCGCGCTGCTGCCGCACGATCCGGTGGGGCGGGCGCAGGTGCGCGCGCTGTCGGAGTCGATCGCCTGCGAGATCCATCCGCTGAACAACCTGCGGGTGCTCAAGTACCTGGTGCGCGAACTCAAGCTCGACGACGACGCCAAGAATGCCTGGTATCGCCACTGGGTGCGCGAGGGCATGCTGGCCTTCGAGCGCCAGCTGGCACTGCGGCCCGCGGGCACCTATTGCTTCGGCAACACGCCGACCATGGCCGATTGCTGCCTGGTGCCGCAGGTCTTCAACGGCCAGCGATTCGACTGCGACTTCAGCGGCCTGCCGCGCACCATGGCAGCCTTCGAGGCCTGCATGCAGCTCGACGCGTTCCAGCGCGCCCAGCCCTCGCGCTGCCCGGACGCCGAGGCATGACCCACCCCCGAAGCGCCTGCGGCAGTGTGGTGGAGCACTGAGATGGATGCGATGAATTCGTCCCCCTGGCTGGTGCCCGACTGGCCGGCGCCGCCGGGCGTGCAGGCGCTGTGCAGCACGCGTGAGGGCGGCGTGTCGGGTGGCTGCTACGCCGGGCTGAACCTGGGCGGCCATGTGGGCGACGAGCCGGTCCATGTGCAGGCCAACCGGGCGCTGTTTCGCGCCCGGTTGAATGCGCGGCCGGTGTTCCTGGAACAGATCCATGGCACCCGGGTGGCTGCGCTCGGCGCGCAGACCGAAGACGGCATGAGCGCCGATGCCTGCACCACCACCGAGCGCGGCATTGCCTGCACCATCATGGTCGCCGACTGCCTGCCGGTGCTGTTCACCGATGCCAGCGGCGCGCGCGTCGGCGCGGCGCATGCCGGCTGGCGCGGCCTGGCTGCCGGCGTCCTCGAACGAACGGTGGACGCCTTCCGGGCGAGCGACGGCACATCCGAGATCCTCGCCTGGCTCGGCCCCTGCATCGGGCCGGACGCCTTCGAGGTCGGCGACGAAGTGCGCGCGGCCTTCGAATCCGCGTTGCCTTCGGCCCGCGCGTGCTTCCGGCCCTCGGGCGCGCCCGGCAAGTGGATGGCCGACTTGGCCGGTCTGGCGCGCCAGCGGCTGGCTGCTGCCGGCGTCACCCGTGCCTGGGGCAATGACGGCAGCGAGGCCTGGTGCACGGTGCACAACCCGTTACTTTTTTTCTCCCACCGGCGGGACCGGATCAGCGGCCGCTTCGCCGCTTGCATCTGGCGCGACTGACGTGGGGCCCCCACGCTCCCCCACTTCGTGTGGGTCGCTGCCCCCCGAGGGGGCGCAGGCCGCCTTGGGAGCGGCCCGGCGCCGGCCTGAGGGCTGCCCCGCCGCCCGCAGCGCTGCGTCGCGTTGCGCCTCTTCGCGCGCCCTGATCGCGCGCCGGCGGGCCGGCGTGGCCATCAGGTAAACCACCAGTGACACCGGCGCCAGGCCGTAGAGTAGAAAGGTGACGATCGCGCCGAGCACGGTGCCATTGCTGTTGGTGGCCTCCGCGACGGCCATCATCAGTGCAACATAGAGCCAGGCGATGACGACGAGATGCATGTGGGTTGGAGTTTCTGCCGGAGCGGGCTGCCCGCGCTGGTGGGGCCGCCGCGAATACAGCATACTCACAACCCGCTATGACATGGTGAGGCAGTAGGAGACATGATGAATGAGCCGCATGCCCTCGGGGGCGAGAGCTTTGCACCGTTCCAGCAGGCGCTGGCCCAGGGATGGGAAAAGGCACTGGAGTCCTTTCAATCGCTCGGCAATGGCGCCCAGCCGAACGGACCGCCCTGGGACCTGCCCCGATTTTCGTTTGCGGGGGACAAGTTGCACGCCTTGCAGGAACGCTACGTCGAGGAAGCCACGGCGCTCTGGCAGCGCGGCTTCGCGGCCGAGGCAGGCAGCGACAAGCGCTTTGCGGGCGAGGCCTGGGGCAGCAATCCGGTGTCCTCGTTCTCGGCCGCCGTGTACCTGCTTAATGCCCGCACGCTGCTCGGCATGGCCGAAGCCGTCGAAGGCGACGAGAAGACCCGCTCGCGGCTGCGCTTCGCCGTCGAGCAATGGATGGCGGCGTCTTCGCCCAGCAACTACCTCGCCTTCAATGCCGAGGCGCAGCAGAAGGCGCTCGCCAGCCAGGGCGAGAGCATCGGCCGTGGCATCCAGAATCTGCTGAACGACATCCGGCAGGGTCACATGAGCATGACCGACGAGAGCGCCTTCGAGGTCGGCCGCAACGTCGGCACCACCGAAGGCGCCGTGGTGTTCGAGAACGAGCTTTTCCAGCTGCTCGAATACAAGCCGCTCACCGACAAGGTCTACGAGCGGCCGCTGCTGCTCGTTCCGCCTTGCATCAACAAGTTCTACATCCTCGACCTGCAGCCCGAAAACTCGCTGATCCGCTTCGCGGTCGAGCAGGGGCATCGGGTGTTCGTGGTGAGCTGGCGCAACCCGGATGCGTCGATGGCCGACTACACCTGGGACCAGTACATCGAGGACGCGGCGATCAAGGCGATCCACGCCACCCAGGAAATCAGCGGCCAGGACAAGCCGGGAGGCAAGATCGACACGCTCGGCTTCTGCGTGGGCGGCACCATCCTGAGCACCGCCCTGGCCGTGCTGGCCGCGCGCGGCGAGCACCCTGCGGCGTCGGTCACGCTGCTGACCACCTTGCTCGATTTCACCGACACCGGCATCCTGGACATCTTCATCGATGAGGGCTTCGTGCGCTTTCGCGAGATGCAGATGGCCAAGGGCGGCCTGCTGCGAGGCGGCGAGCTGGCGTCGACCTTCAGCTTCCTGCGCCCGAACGACCTGGTCTGGAACTACGTCGTGGGCAACTACCTGAAGGGCGAGACCCCGCCGCCCTTCGATTTGCTGTACTGGAACAGCGACGCGACCAATCTCCCCGGTCCGATGTACTGCTGGTATCTGCGCAACACCTATCATGAGAACAAGATGGCCGTGCCGGGCGCCCTGACCGTCGCCGGCGAGGCGGTCGACCTCGGCGCCATCGACGCGCCGGTATACATCTACGGCTCGCGCGAAGACCACATCGTGCCGATCGGCGGTGCCTACGCCTCGACGCAGGTGCTGAAGGGCAAGAAGCGCTTCGTCATGGGCGCCTCGGGCCACATCGCCGGCGTGATCAATCCGCCGGCCAAGAAAAAGCGCAGCCACTGGATTCGCGAGGACGACCGGCTGCCCGAGACCCAGGCCGAATGGCTGAGCGGCGCGACCGAGCATCCCGGAAGCTGGTGGACCGATTGGTCGAACTGGCTCCAGAGCCACGCGGGCAAGCAGATCGCTGCCCCGAAGGCCTACGGCAAAGGCAGCGCCTACCAGGCGACGGAGCCGGCGCCCGGCCGCTATGTCAAGGCGAAAGCCTGAACCCCATTCAACGCAAGCAAGCACGGAGAGCACATCATGGAAGACATCGTCATCGTTTCGGCCCTGCGCACCGGCGTGGGCAAGTTCGGCGGCACGCTGGCCAACATCCCGGCCACCGAGCTCGGCGCCATCGTCATCAAGGAATTGCTGGCGCGCGCCAAGGTCGGCAACGACCAGATCGGCGAAGTCATCATGGGCCAGGTGCTGGCCGCGGGCAGCGGGCAGAATCCGGCCCGCCAGGCCTTGCTCAAGAGCGGCATCACCAAGGAAACGCCGGCGCTGACCATCAATGCCGTCTGCGGATCGGGACTGAAGGCCGTCATGCTGGCCGCGCAGGCCGTGGCCACCGGCGACAGCGAGATCGTGATTGCCGGCGGCCAGGAAAGCATGAGCATGGCGCCGCACGTGCTGCCCAACTCGCGCAACGGCCAGCGCATGGGCGACTGGAAGCTGGTCGACTCGATGATCGTGGACGGCCTGTGGGACGTCTACAACCAGTACCACATGGGCATCACGGCCGAGAACGTGGCCAAGAAGTACGACATCAGTCGCAGCGCGCAGGACGAACTGGCCCTCGGCAGCCAGACCAAGGCCGCCGCGGCGCAGGATGCCGGCAAGTTCAAGGACGAGATCGTCGCCGTGAACATCCCGCAGAAAAAGGGCGACCCGGTGGTCTTCGACAAGGACGAGTTCATCAACCGCAAGACCAGCGCCGAGGGCCTGGCCGGCTTGCGCCCGGCCTTCGACAAGGCCGGCGGCGTGACGGCGGGCAACGCCTCGGGCCTGAACGACGGCGCCGCTGCCGTGATGGTCATGACCGCCAAGAAGGCGGCCGCACTGGGCCTGAAGCCGCTCGGGCGCATCGCCAGCTACGCCAGCACCGGCCTCGATCCGGCCTTCATGGGCATGGGCCCGGTGCCGGCCTCCCAGAAGGCGCTGCAGCGCGCCGGCTGGAAGCCGCAGGACCTCGACCTGCTGGAGATCAACGAAGCCTTCGCGGCGCAGGCCTGTGCGGTGAACCGCGAGATGGGCTGGGACGTGAACAAGGTCAACGTGAACGGCGGCGCCATCGCCATCGGCCATCCGATCGGCGCCTCCGGCTGCCGCATCCTGGTGACCCTGCTGCATGAAATGCAGCGCCAGAACGCCAAGAAGGGCATCGCCTCGCTGTGCATCGGCGGCGGCATGGGCGTGGCACTCACAATCGAGCGCTAATCCCCTAGCTCGATCAGCACGGGTTGATGGTCGGAGGCCTGCGTGAGCAGGTCGACCTCGACCCGGCGCACGCGCGGCGCCAGCGCGTCGCTGACGAAGACGAAATCGCAGGCCACCGGGTCGGGCCCGTATTCGCGATCGAACAGGCGAAAGGTCGGGTCGTGCGGCCGTTCCGGATGGGCCAGCGGCCACGCGTCCTGCAGCCGCCTGGCGGGCGTGCCCCCGGCCGCCAGCGCCGGGTCGACGAAGGGCTGCTGGATCTCCTCATAGGCCGGATCGCTGGCCGCCATGTTGAAGTCGCCGCACAGGATCGCCTGCGGCGTGTGGCGCTTGGGCTGGAACGGCGAGACGTTCAATGGGTCGACCGGTGGCGCCGCGGCCTGCCCGCAAGCCTCCAGGTGCAGTGCGCGCAACTCGCGGGCCTGGGCCAGGCGCTGCGCCTGCGAGTAGTACTCGAGGTGCGTGGTCATCACCCGGAGCGAGCCCAGTTCCGGGCTGGTCAGCGTGACCACGCTGCACATGCGCGGCATGCTGGTCACGGTCGGGTCGGCCGGCCATGGCAGGATGTGATGCTGCACGCGAGACACCGGCAACCGGGTGGCGATCAGGTTGCCGAAGCGCATCGGCCGGCCATCGGCGCCGAACTCGTCGACCGCGGCACCGAAGAACAGCTGGAAGCCCGGCAGCAGCGCCTGCAATTCGGCCGGCTGGTCGCCCGGCCGGCCCGGCATCCCATCGAAGCCCGAGGCGATCTCCTGCAGGCACAGCACGTCGAAGTCGGCCATGGCGCGCGCACCATCGACGATGCGCCGCGGACTGACGTGGCCGTCGAGGCCGCAGCACCATTGGGTGTTCCAGGTCACGAGTTTCAATTTCTCTTCAACTCCTTGTGGCATCAAGAGTTTCCTCCTGCGCGTCAGAAGAGGCAATTCGAGTGCGATGAACAGCAGGCCGAGCGCTTGACATTGACATCATGTAAGACCCAAGACTGTGGACCTACGCAAAAGGAGCCATCCATGAAGCATCGCACCATCGCACCGGACAGTGAAACGACCGAAACCACTCCGGCGCGAGAGCCTGTTCCTCGTCCCTTCACGAGCGACGAGGTGATGACGCGAGCTGGCGTCTCTGAAAGGCTGCTTCGGCATTGCGAGTCTCTGGGACTGATCCGCGACGCCGATCACGCCAATCCACATTCCGCACGGTATTCGCATGAGGATGTCAGCGTGCTGCGCTTCACCCGAAGAGCACATGCAATGGGATTCGGCATGACGGAAGTCACCGAGTTGCTGAGTCTTTGGCGAAACATCGCCAGAGCAAGCTCCGACGTGAAGCACATTTCCTTGGCACGGATCGAGGACTTCGAACTGCGCATCGAGGAACTGCAAACGGCGAAGCGCACACTGGAACGGCTGACCGATAGATGCCCAGGCAGTCAACGGTCCGAGTGTCCGATCCTCGACGAACTGGTGGATCTCAGGGGGTTCATTTGATGCCGGCCCTCATGAAGCTCTGGACGAACTGTCGCTGAAACAGCAGAAACGCGACCAGCAACGGTGCCGATGTCATCAATGTCGCCGCGGTGATGACCGACCAGTCGACGCCCTGGTCGACCGAGGAGAACACCTGCAAGCCCACCGTCAACGGCCGCGCGTTGACGCTGTTGGTGATGATCAGCGGCCAGAGGAAATTGTTCCAGTGGAAACTGACGGAGACCAGGGCGAATGCCGTGTACACCGGCCTGGCCAACGGCACGTAGACGCGCCACAGCGTCTGCAGCGCGCTCGCGCCCTCGATGCGCGCGGCCTCGTCGAGCTCCCTTGGAATGCCCATGAAGGTCTGGCGCAACAGGAAGATCGCGAAGGCCGAGGCAAAGTAGGGCAGTCCGATGGCCAGCAGCGTGTCGACCAGGCCGAGCCGGGCCATCGCCCTGTAGTTCTCGACCACCAGGATGTCCGGCATGATCGTCAGCTGCACCAGCACCAGGGCGAAGGCGATGCCGCGGCCCTTGAATTCGTAGCGCGCGAAGGCATAGGCCGCGAGCGTGCCCAGCACCAGTTGCACGACGAGCACCATCGCGACCAGCAGCGTGGTGTTGAGGAAGTAGCGAGCGAAGGGCGCAGCTTCCCATGCGCGGCGGAAGTTGTCGAGCGTGAGCGGCGCTGCCAGTGCAAAGCGCGTCGAATACTCGGCGGGAT
>DASXKG010000613.1:0-2995 GCA_036496965.1 Variovorax sp. | reverse complement strand
CGCGCATGTGCCGCACGCGCTGCGCCTGGCGCTCGGCTCCGTCGGACTGGACAGCCTGCGCAGCGCTCTGCAGGCCGTGCGGCGGGTGGTCGGCGAGCAGTCCTTCTGAGTGCGCCCGGAGTCGATCAGTCCACGAGATCGGGATCGCTCGCGATGATGTCGTTCCACAGGGTCTGGAACGACAGCCAGCCGAAGGTCGGCGACCCCAGCACCGAGGCCAGCCAGCGGGCGTCCTCGGCACGCCATTGCGTCGGCGTGCCGACGGCTTCGGCCATGAGCTGGCCTTCGCAGCAGCGGTTCATCAGCACGAACCACCAGGCGGCCTCGTCGACCGTCTGCCCGGTGGTGAAGATGCCGTGGCCGCCGTGGATCGCCACCCGGTACTGTCCGAAGCCTTCGGCGAAGCGCCGGGCCGCCTCGGCATCGCGCACGACGCGCGGCTCCTTGATGAGCGCCTGGTTCTCGAACAGGATGCAGGCATCCTGCGTGATGGGGTCCAGCAGGCGTTCGAAGGACGACCAGGTCGAGGCATGCAGGGCGTGGGCATGGCACATGGCGTTGACTTCGGGCCGCGCCCGGTGCACCGCGGTGTGCAGCAGCAGGCCGACCGGGTTGACCATGCCGCTGCCGCGCACCACCTGGCCCTGGGCATTCACCTGGACCAGGTGCGACACCTTGATCTGGTGCATCGCGATGCCCACCGGGTTGACCCAGAAATGGTCGCGCAACTCGGGGTCGCGCAGCGTGATGTGTCCCAGGAGCCCGTCCGAGAAGCCCCTGCGGCCAAAGATGCGGCAGGTGGCGGCGAGGCGTTGCAGTGCGTGGGTACGCTCGGCCTGCGGCGTCTCGAAGCGCGGTGGCGCGCGCGTGGCGAAGCTTTGGACACCGATCTGCACGGGGTGCTCCTGCAAGACTGCGAATTGCACACCTTAGCGCGGACGCAGGGCCCTGTCACGCCGGCCCCGTCGACGAATCAGCGGTAGCCGCCTTCGTTCGGGTTGTGGATGATCCAGATCAGGTTGCCGCTCGAGAAGTCACCCAGGCCGCCGCCCGCGAAGATCAACCGGCCCTGGCCCTTGTAGACCATCTCGAAGCGATGCTGGTCGCTGCCGAAATAGAACGGGATCCACGCCTTGCCGGTCATGTAGGCACCCTGGTCGGTCGGCTGGCCGATGAGGTCGGTGACCTGCCGCATGGGCATCCCGATCTGGAGCTGGGTGAACTTCGAGTTCGGCGCCGGGTTGCCGGTGATCTCGCCCTCGTAGTCGTTGATGCCCTTCACCGTGCGGCCGCTGCCGGACTCGACCTTGGAGGAATCGACCACGTTGCCCTGGGCGTCCATGCCGGGCTTGCCGGCGCCGTTGGCGGCAGCAGCCGCAGGCGCAGCGGCCGCTGCTGCCGCGACAGCTGCCGGTGCCGGTGATGCTGCGGGCATGGCGGCGGGCGCCGCCTTCGCCGTGGCCGCCGGGGCGCCGCAGCGGTCGAGCTTGACGATTGCCTGCTGCGGCTTGGCGTCGGCCACCAGCGAGACGTCGGTGATCTGCGCATGAACCTGGCCGCCCGCGAAGGATTCGCCCTCGCACCAGAACCAGACCGGGTCGCCGCTGCGCCGAACCGCGAAGTAGTCGACCGAATCCTTGACCTGCACCACCTTGGCGGACACCAGCCTGCCGACCAGCTCCGCCGACATCTTGTCGACATTGCCACGCGCGTTGCGCACCAGCTGGGCCACCTGCGCCGAGCTCAGCGGCGGCCCCTTGGGCGCTTCGAGCCTGGGCGGGGCAGGGGGCGTCGCGGGTGCCGGCGCGGCGGCGACAGAGGCGGTATCCGGCGCTGCGGTGGGCGTCTTGGATGCGCAGCCTGCGATCACTAGAGATGCGGCGGCGGCGAGGGCGAGAACAGGAAACGAATTCTTCAGGATCATGAGGTTGTTCTTGGTTGAAGGCTGAGGATTATCCGATGCGCGACTGCGAGCGGGCCCAGGCTTCCCGCGACAAGCGGTAGAGAACATGGCGTTCCAGCGGATGCCCCTTCGGGACCAGCGGATGGTCGAAGTCGTCCGAAGGATCTCGAACCATTCCCAGTCTTTCCATGACGGCGCGCGACTTCGCATTGGCCGCAACAGTGAGGGCCACGATCCCCGTGAGCCCTGCCTGCTCGAAGCCGAACGCCAAGGCGGCGCGAGCCGCTTCGCTGGCGAACCCCTGGCCCCAGAAGCGACGAGCGAGCCGCCACGCGATCTCGACGGCGGGCGTGAAGTGCGCCGGATAGGGAATCACCGCGAGACCGACCATGCCGATAAAGCCGGACACACCGGGAATCTCGACCGCCCACCGCCCGAAGCCTTCCTGGTCGAACTGCTGGCGGTAGCCGGCGATCTGTGCGTCGCTTTGCGCGCGACTGAGCGGACCCAGCAGGAACCGCGTCACCTCCGGGTCGGCATTGAGTTCCGCAAAAGGCGCCGCGTCCTCTTCGCGCCAGGCGCGAAGCAGCAATCGCGAAGTCCTCAATTCGGGGAATGAAGCCGGGTCCATGGCAGTCTCTGCTCACTACCCCCCGAGATAAGCGTCCTGCACCTTCGGATTCCCCAGCAGCTCCCGCCCGCTGCCCTCCAGCACGATCTTCCCGGTCTCGATCACATAGGCGCGATCGGCGATCTTCAGCGCCTGGCGCACGTTCTGCTCGACCAGGAACACCGTCAGGCCGGCCTTGTTGATCTCGCGCAGCGTGCGGAAGATGTCCTGCACGATGATCGGCGCCAGGCCCATCGAGGGCTCGTCGAGCAGCAGCACGCGCGGCTTGGCCATCAGCGCGCGGCCGATGGCCAGCATCTGCTGCTCGCCGCCCGAGAGGTTGCCGGCCAGGCCGTCGGCGCGCTCCTTCAGGCGCGGGAAGAGCGCGTAGATCCGCTCGAGGTCGTCGGCGCGCTGTGCGCGGCCGTCGCGCCGCGTGTAGGCGCCGAGTTCGAGGTTCTCGCGCACCGTCAGGGTGGTCA
>DASXKG010000612.1:0-7244 GCA_036496965.1 Variovorax sp. | reverse complement strand
GCTGCACGGCCAGCGCCAGCCGGTGTATGCGCTGTATCTCGAGATCGATCCGGCCCGGGTCGATGTCAACGTGCACCCGACCAAGATCGAGGTGCGCTTTCGCGACGCCCGAGAAGTACACCAGGCCGTGCGCCATGCGATCGAGGACGCGCTCGCCGCGCCACGCGCGGGCGAGGCTGCCGTTGCGGCGCCCGCGGAAGCCTATTTCAGGGAACGCGCGCTGCCGCCCTCGGCCGGCTGGACGCAGCCCGGCATGTCCTTTGCCCCCGAGCGCGGCCTCGGCGACGCCGCGGCCATGTGGCCGGCGCAGCGTCACGAAACCTCGCCCGCGCCATTCGCCGGCGAAGCCGCGGCCCCGGCGTGGCCGGCGGCACGGGCGACCGTCTCGCCGGGCCAGCAGCCGCCAGAGCCGGCCGAAGACTGGCCCCTGGGCCGCGCCCTGGCCCAGTTGCAGGGCATCTACATCCTGGCGGAGAACCGGCAGGGCCTGGTCATCGTGGACATGCACGCGGCGCACGAACGCATCGTCTACGAGCGGCTGAAGACCCAGCTCGACGGCGCGGCGATCGCCAGCCAGCCGCTGCTGATCCCGGCCACCTTTGCAGCCACGCCGCAGGAGGTCGCCACCGCCGAAGCCTGCGCCGCCGTACTGCCGGCGCTCGGCCTCGAAATAGCCCCCCTGTCGCCGCGCACCCTGGCCGTGCGCGCCGTGCCCGGCACGCTGGCCGAGAGCGACGCTGTCGAACTGGCGCGCAGCGTGCTGGCCGAACTGGCCCAGCACGACGCCAGCACGGTCGTCCAGCGCGCCCAGAACGAACTGCTGTCGACCATGGCCTGCCACGGCGCGGTGCGCGCCAACCGCAAGCTGACCGAAGGCGAGATGAACGCCCTGCTGCGCCAGATGGAGGCGACCGAGCGCTCCGACCAATGCAACCATGGGCGGCCGACCTGGCGCCAGATCTCGGTGCGGGAGCTCGACGCGCTGTTCATGCGCGGGCGCTGACTGAGGTCCCCCGCGCGTCAACTAAGGGTTTACCCACATTCGGGGGTTTACCGGGGGGTCGAAATGGCGGGCAAACCCGTTGCATGAAGCCTTTCGTTGAACTTTTTGCTCGAAGCGGCTGTCTTTCACCTTTCATGAAATCCTGGTCCCTGCTCGCCACCGTCATCGTCCTGGTCGGCCTCCTGGCCGGCGGATGCTCGACCCTCGACGAGCAGCAGCGCGAATGGATCTTCCAGCCCAGCGACCAGAGCTGGGGCAATTCGGAGAGCTTCAGCAAGGGCATGGACGATGTCTGGATCGACTTCCAGTCCTCCCTCACCGGCGAACCCGTCCGCCTGCACGGGCTGTGGCTGGGCGGCGCGCCGGATTCGCCCAAGACCCCGGCCATGCTGTTCCTGCATGGCGCGCGCTACAACGTGGCCGGCTCGGCGCCGCGCATGGTGCGCATGCACGAGCTGGGTTTCTCGGTGCTGGCCGTCGACTACCGGGGTTTCGGCAAGAGCTCCAAGGCGCTTCCCTCGGAGGATTCGGCGCGCGAGGACGCGCTGGCGGCCTGGAAGTGGCTGGCCGCGAACCATCCCCGGCAACCGCGCTACATCTACGGCCATTCGCTGGGCGGCGCGATCGGCGTCGACCTGGCTTCGCGCGTCGACGACGCCAGCGGCGTCATCGTCGAGAGCACCTTCACCTCGATCGCCGACGTGGCCAGCAGCTTCAAGTGGGGCTGGTTGCCCTTCGAGCCTTTGATCACCCAGCGCTTCGACGCGCTGAGCAAGGTCAAGAGCATCCATGCGCCGCTGCTGGTGGTGCACGGCGCCGCCGACAACCTGATCAATCCGACGCTGGGCCGCAAGCTCTACGACGCGGCGATCGTGCCGAGGATGTTCGTGCTGGTCGAAGGTGGCTCGCATCACAACGTCAATCTGGTCGGCCAGGCCCAGTACCGGGACGCCCTGACTCAGTTGTTCCGCATGAAGGAGCCGCCGGACCCGATGACCGCGACCGGCGGGCCGGCCGCCGCGCCTGCGCCCGCCGTGGCGGCGCCCGCCGCAGCAGCAGTCCACGCCCTGCGTCCGGCCATCTGAACGACCCGGCGCGGCACCCGCCGCATCGGCTTTGTTACCCTTGGGTGCATGCCGCCGTCTCCCATTGCCCCCGCCGAGTCCGACGGCGCGACGCGTTACGTGGCACTCGCCGGCCCGACTGCATCGGGCAAGACCGCGGCCGCACTGGCGATCGCCCGGCGGCGGCCGGTCGAGATCGTCAGCGTCGACTCGGCGCTGGTCTATCGCGGCATGGACATCGGCACCGCCAAGCCCACGGCGGCGGAGCGCGCCGAAGTGCCGCACCACCTGATCGACATCCGCGACCCGAGCGAGGCCTACAGCGCCGCTGCCTTCGTCCAGGATGCGACGCGGCTGATTGCCGAAATCAACGCGCGCGCCAGCTTGCCCCTGCTGGTGGGCGGCACGATGCTCTACTTCAGGGCGCTGGCCGACGGCATCGACCCGATGCCGGCCGCCGACCCCGCGCTGCGCCAGCAGCTCGAGCGCGAGGCCGCGACCATCGGCTGGCCGGCCCTGCATGCACGTCTGGCCGAGGTCGATCCGGTCACCGCCCGGCGACTGGCGCCGCATGACAGCCAACGCATCCAGCGCGCGCTCGAAGTCTGGCAAAAGAGCGGCCAGCCGCTTTCGAGCTTCCATGGCTCGAGGCCCCGCGCTGCCGCACGCGGTCTGCCGCCGGTGGCGCTGTTCTCGCTCGAGCCTGCGGAGCGCGGATGGCTCCATGCGCGGATCGCCGAACGCTTCGACGCCATGCTGTCGGCCGGGTTGATCGCCGAAGTGCAAGGGCTGCGCGCCCGCGGCGACCTGGCGGCGGATCTGCCGTCGATGCGCTGCGTGGGCTACCGGCAGACCTGGGAAGCCCTGGCCGGCGATTGGCCGATCGCCGAACTGCGCGAACGCGGCATCGCCGCCACGCGCCAGCTGGCCAAGCGGCAGATGACCTGGCTGCGCAGCATGCCGCAGCGGCGCGCGATCCGGGCCGACGCGCCGGACGCCGTCGAACAGGTCGCACGCCAGGTGGCGGATATCGAATGAGCTTGCGGATTCGGGATCTGGCCCGGCACTACGGCGAGGCAGCTGTCTTCGAGCAAGTCTCGCTCGACGTCGCCAACGGCGAATTCGTCGCCATCGTCGGCGAATCGGGCGTGGGCAAATCGACGCTGCTCAACTGCATGGCCGGCCTCGACACCTGGGATGCAGGCAGCGTCGTGCACGACGGCATCGACATCGGCGCGCTCGATGCCGAGGCGCGCGCGCTCTGGCGGCGCCGGCACGTGGGCTTCGTGTTCCAGGCCTTCCACGTGCTGCCGCACCTGGACGTGGCGCAGAACGTCGCCTTGCCGCTGATGCTGCTGGGCCGGCGCGGCCCGGCGGCCGATGCGCGGGTGGCGCGCATGCTCGACGCGGTCGGGCTGGCCGGCCTGGGCGAGCGGCTGCCGCAGCAATTGAGCGGCGGTCAGCTGCAACGGGTGGCGATCGCGCGGGCCCTGGTCCACCAGCCTGCGCTGCTGCTGGCCGACGAGCCCACCGGCAATCTCGACCCGACCACCGCGGCGCGGGTGATGGACGTGCTGCTGGCGCAGACGCGCGAGCACGGCGCCTCGCTGGTGCTGGTGACCCATTCGGAAGCGGCCGCGGCGCGCGCGGACCGGGTGCTGCACCTGAGCGCGGACGGGATTCGGGGCTAGGGCCCGTCAGCGCTAGGACAACAGCGCAGCGAAGCGCCCCAGGTCGACGTTGCCGCCGCTGATCACCACCCCGACGCGCTGTCCCTGGATCGCCGGGCCGGCCGCGCAGGCGGCGGCGAAGGCCAGGCAGCCGGTCGGCTCGACCACCATCTTCATGCGCTCGGCGAAAAAGCGCATGGCCTCGACCAGTTGCGCGTCGCTGACGGTGAGGATGTCGTCGACGTCGCGCCGGATGATGGCGAAGGTGTATTCGCCCAGGTGCTGGGTCTGCGCGCCGTCGGCGATGGTCTGGGGCGTTTCGATACGGACGATGCGGCCCGCGCGCAGCGATTGCTGGCCGTCGTTGCCCGCCTCGGGCTCGACACCATAGACCTTGCAGGCCGGCGCCAGCGCCCGTGCCGCGAGCGCCGAGCCGCTGGTCAGTCCGCCACCGCCGAGGCACACGAAGAGCGTGTCGAGCGCGCCCGCATCCTCGATCAGTTCCTTCACCGCGGTGCCCTGCCCGGCGATCACGTCCGGATGGTCATAGGGCGGGATCAAGGTCATGCCGCGCTCCCCGGCCAGCCGGCGCGCGATCGCCTCCCGGTCCTCGGTGAATCGGTCGTACGACACCACTTCGGCGCCGTAGCCGCGGGTGGCGGCCAGCTTGGCCGCCGGCGCGTCGGTGGGCATCACGATGACCGCCGGCATGTCCAGGATGCGCGCCGCCAGTGCAACGGCCTGCGCATGGTTGCCGGAGGAAAAGGCGATGGCACCGGCCTTGCGCTGCGCGGCGTCGAACCTGGACAGCGCGTTGAAGGCGCCGCGGAACTTGAAGGCGCCCATGCGCTGGAAGTTCTCGCACTTGAAGAAGAATTGCGCGCCCCAGCGGGCATCGGCGGTGCGCGAGCGCAGCACCGGCGTGCGCTGCGCATGGCCCTGGAGCCGCGCGGCCGCGGCGATCACGTCGTCATAGGTCGGGAGTGCTTGCATGGGGCCAAGCTTAGCGCGCGGCAGGCCGTGTCGAAATATGTCCTTGCCGATCGTCATTGCTATGAGCGATCCTGCTCGTTGTGCTTTTCTTTTCGGAGATTTCCATGCAATACATGTTGATGTTCTACCAGCCCCAGTCCGAGTTCGAGCAACGGGGGCAGGCCGAAGGCCAGGCCTATATGTCCGGCTGGATGTCCTACATCGGCGCCATCCGCGAGTCGGGCATCGCGGTCAACGGGCACGGCCTGACACCGCCGATGACCGGCACCACGCTGCGCGTGCGCGGCGACAAGCGCCAGGTCCAGGACGGCCCCTTCGCCGACACCAAGGAGCAGCTCGGCGGCTACTTCGTGATCGAGGTGCCGAATCTCGACACCGCCCTCGAATGGGCCGCCCGCGCCCCATGCGCCAGCACCGGCGGCGTGGAAGTGCGCCCGGTGTTCACAGCGCCGACGTGACAGGCGCGGCGCTGGCGGACGCTCGCGCGGCCGCCGAGAAGGCGGCGCGCGCGTCCTATGGACGGCTGGTCGCGATCCTGTCGGCCCGCACGCGCGACATCGCGGCCTCGGAAGATGCCCTGGCGGACGCCTTCGCGCGGGCGCTCGAGCGCTGGCCCGAGGACGGCGTGCCGGACCAGCCCGAAGCCTGGCTGTTGAGCGTGGCGCGCCATCGCGTGCTCGACGCCTGGCGGCACAGCCGCGTGCAGGATGAGGCGGCGCAGACCCTGCTGCTGGTCGCCGACGAGATCGTGAGCGATGCACCCGGCGACGCCGCGGTGCCGGACGAACGGCTGCGCCTGCTCTTCGTCTGCGCCCACCCGGCCATCGATGCCGCCGCCCGCGCCCCGCTGATGCTGCAGACGGTGCTGGGGCTCGATGCGGCGCGCATGGCCGGCGCCTTCCTGAGCGCGCCGGCCACGCTCGGCCAGCGCCTGGTGCGGGCCAAGGCACGCATCCGCGCGGCCGGCATTCCCTTCGAATACCCGCGCGCGAGCGATCTGCCGCGGCGGCTTTCGGACGTGCTGGACGGCATCTACGCGGCCTATGGCACCGGCTGGGAAGGTGTCGACGGCGCCGACGCCGCGCAGCGCGGGCTCACGGCCGAGGCGATCGAGCTGTGCCGCATCCTCTGCGCCCTGATGCCGCAGGAGGCCGAACCGCTGGGCCTGCTCGCGCTGATGCTGTTTTGCGAGAGCCGCGCCGGCGCCCGGCGCGATGCCGACGGCGGCTATGTGCCGCTCTCGGTCCAGGATGTCTCATGCTGGAACGCGGATCTGCGCCAGGCGGCCGAACAGGTGCTGCGCCAGGCGGCTGGCCTGAACGCGCTGGGCGCCTTTCAGATCGAAGCCGCCATCCAGTCGGCCCACTGCGCGCGCCGCCTCGGTGCGCCGGTGCCGCCCGAGACGATGGTCGGGCTCTACGACGGCCTGATCGCGCTGCGGCCGAGCGTGGGCGCCTATGTCAGCCGCGCCTGCGCGCTGGCCGAAGTCCAGGGGGCCGAGGCCGGCCTGCGGGAGCTCGACCGGCTGGCCGCCGGGGAGGCCGCCAACTACCAGCCCTTCTGGGCTGCGCGTGCCCACCTGCTGGGCCAGGCCGGCGACCCGACCGAGGCCCGCCGGGCCTACGAGCGCGCGGCGGGTCTGAGCACCAGCCCCGCGATCCGGGCCTATCTCGCTGGCGCCGCCGGTCGACTCTGAGGGGCGCGCAGAATCCTCTTTGTGAAAGCCTTGCTCCTCAGCTTTTCCTGGCAGGAACTGCGCCACCATCCCTGGCGCAACGCGGCCGCGGTGGTCGCGGTGATGCTGGGCGTGGCGCTGGCTTTCTCGGTACAGCTGATCAATAGCTCGGCGCTGGACGAATTCTCCAGCGCCGTGCGTTCCGTCAATGGCCAGCCCGACCTCGAATTGCGCGCCGCCCAGGGCAGCTTCGACGAAGCGGTGTTCGCCCTGGTGGCGCGGCAGCCGCTGGTCAGGCTGGCCAGTCCGGTGCTCGAATTGCAGACCACGGTTCGCCTGGACGATCGCCAGCTGCCCTTGCGCGTGGTCGGCGTGGATGCGCTCACGCTGCCGACGATCGCCCCCGCGCTGATGCCTCAGCCCGCCAGGGATGCCGGGCGCTTCTCGATCCTGGCGCCGGGCCAGGTGTTCCTCAATGCCGCGGCACAAGAGGCGCTGGGCGAAGCAGCGCGCCGCGTGGACCTGCGCGTCGGCACGCAGTGGCGGCCGCTGCAGGTGGCCGGCCAGGTGGCCGCCGCCGGCGCGGCGCTGGCAGTGATGGACATCGGTGCGGCGCAGGACCTCTTCGGCCGCGCCGGCCAGCTCACGCGCATCGACCTGCGCCTCGCGCCCGGCACCGATCGCGCGGCCTTCATCCATGCCCTCGAGCAAGCGCCGGGCTGGCCGCCGGGCATCCAGATCGCGGAACCCGGCGACGCGGCCGAACGCGTGAACGACCTCTCGCGCGCCTACCGCGTGAACCTGACGGTGCTGGCGCTGGTGGCGCTGTTCACCGGCGC
>DASXKG010000611.1:0-6250 GCA_036496965.1 Variovorax sp. | reverse complement strand
CCGCGCCGACGGCGGCCTGACGACCGACCTCGACGTGACGCGCCAGAGCGCGCAAGCCGCCGACCTGCGCTCGCGGCTGCCGCCACTGCTTGCCCAAGAGGCGCAGGCCGCCAATCAGATCACCATGCTGCTGGGCGAGCGCCCCGGCGCGCTGCAGGCCCAGCTGGCACCGCAGGCCGACCTGATGAAAGTAGCGACGCTGCCCGATCTTTCCCTGGGACTGCCCTCGGAAATGGCGCTGCGCCGGCCCGACATCCAGAACGCGCAGGCGCAATTGCATGCAGCGACCGCGAACATCGGCGTCGCAGTGGCCGACCTCTACCCTCGCGTCACGATCGGCGCGGGCTTCAGTTTCCAGTCGGTGGACGGCAGCACGTTCACCGACTGGGGCAGCCGGCAGTGGTCCATCGGCCCCAGCCTGCAGATCCCGATCTTCGACAACGGCCGTCGACGCGCGACCATCACCGTGCGCGAGTTGCAACAGCAGGAAGCCGCCGTCGCCTACCAGCAGACCGTGCTGAAGGCCTGGCACGAGATCGACGACGCGCTGAGCGCCTACACCGCAGAACGGCAACGAAACGTTCAGATCGCCGAGCGGGAGCGCAGCAGTCGCGACGCGTTGCAACTCGCACAGGTGCGCTACGAGCATGGCCTGACCGATTTCTTGGTACAGCTCGACGCGCAACGCACTTGGCTGCAGGCGCAACGCGACTACAGCGAGAGCACCAGCCGGTTGGCACTGGGCTTGGTGGCCGTGTCGAAGGCCTTGGGTGGCGCGGGCGAGCCTTCGGGCTCTTGAGCCGTCTGGCGATTTGATTCTTGCCGCTCGGAACGGACAGGCGCGCAAAAAAATCGCACCCGGCTTGAAAAGCGCCGAAACCCCCTTATTATTAGCACTCGTTGCAGTTGAGTGCTAACAACGCGGCTGCGCAACGATGTGGCGTCCGCACCACGCGGGCGCCCGAACCAAACCCGTTCCCTTCAGGAGATGCAAGCAATGAAACTTCGTCCTTTGCACGATCGCGTGATCGTCAAGCGCATTGACAGCGAAACCAAGACCGCCTCGGGCATCGTGATCCCGGACAGCGCCGCCGAAAAGCCGGACCAGGGCGAGGTGCTGGCTGTCGGGCTCGGCAAGAAGAACGACAAGGGCGACATGATCGCGATGAGCGTCAAGGTCGGCGACCGCGTCCTGTTCGGCAAGTACAGCGGCCAGACCGTCAAGGTCGACGGCGAAGAACTGCTGGTCATGAAGGAAGACGACCTGTTTGCGGTCGTTGAAACCAAGTAATCCCGACTGATCATCAGCCTTCCATCCCCCAACAACTGAATCTCGGAGAAATCTCATGGCAGCAAAAGACGTAGTCTTCGGCGGCGAAGCCCGCGCGCGCATGGTCGAGGGTGTCAACATCCTGGCCAACGCAGTCAAAGTGACCCTGGGCCCGAAGGGCCGCAACGTGGTGCTCGAGCGCTCCTTCGGCGCCCCCACCGTGACCAAGGACGGCGTGTCGGTCGCCAAGGAAATCGAACTCAAGGACAAGCTGCAGAACATGGGCGCCCAGCTCGTGAAGGAAGTGGCTTCCAAGACCAGCGACAACGCCGGCGACGGCACCACCACCGCCACCGTGCTGGCCCAGGCCATCGTGCGCGAAGGCTTCAAGCTGGTGGCTGCCGGCATGAACCCGATGGACCTGAAGCGCGGCATCGACAAGGCGGTCACCGCCCTGGTCGCCGAGCTGAAGAAGGCTTCCAAGCCCACCACCACCTCCAAGGAAATCGCGCAAGTCGGCTCGATCTCGGCCAACAGCGACGAAACCATCGGCAAGCTCATCGCTGACGCGATGGACAAGGTCGGCAAGGAAGGCGTGATCACCGTCGAAGACGGCAAGTCGCTGGACAGCGAACTCGACGTCGTCGAAGGCATGCAGTTCGACCGCGGCTACCTGTCGCCCTACTTCATCAACAACCCCGAGAAGCAATCGGCGCTGCTGGACAACCCCTTCGTGCTGCTGTTCGACAAGAAGATCGGCAACATCCGCGACCTGCTGCCGACGCTCGAGCAAGTCGCCAAGGCCGGCCGTCCGCTCTTGATCGTTGCCGAGGAAGTCGAAGGCGAAGCCCTGGCGACCCTGGTCGTGAACACCATTCGCGGCATCCTGAAGGTCGTGGCCGTCAAGGCGCCTGGCTTCGGCGACCGCCGCAAGGCCATGCTGGAAGACATCGCCATCCTGACGGGCGGCAATGTGATCGCCGAAGAAGTGGGCCTGACCCTCGAGAAGGTGACGCTGGCCGACCTCGGCCAGGCCAAGCGCATCGAAGTGGGCAAGGAAAACACCATCATCATCGACGGCGCCGGTGCCGCTGGCGACATCGAAGCCCGCGTGAAGCAAGTCCGCGTGCAGATCGAGGAAGCCACCTCCGACTACGACCGCGAAAAGCTGCAAGAGCGCGTGGCCAAGCTGGCCGGCGGTGTGGCCGTGATCAAGGTCGGCGCCGCCACCGAAGTCGAGATGAAGGAAAAGAAGGCCCGCGTCGAAGACGCCCTGCACGCCACCCGCGCTGCAGTGGAAGAAGGCGTGGTGGCCGGCGGCGGCGTGGCACTGCTGCGCGCCAAGCAAGCCGTGGGCGACAAGCTCAAGGGCGACAACGCCGACCAGGACGCCGGCATCAAGCTGGTGCTCAAGGCCATCGAAACGCCTCTGCGCGAGATCGTCAACAACGCCGGCGGCGAAGCCTCGGTGGTCGTGAACGCGGTGCTGGCCGGCAAGGGCAACTACGGCTTCAATGCCCAGAACGACACCTACGGCGACATGCTCGAGCTGGGCATCCTGGACCCGACCAAGGTGACCCGCACGGCACTGCAGAACGCCGCCTCGGTGTCCTCGCTGCTGCTGACGACCGAAGCCATGGTCGCTGACGCACCGAAGGACGAAGCCGGCGCCGGCGGCGGCATGCCCGACATGGGCGGCATGGGTGGCATGGGCGGCATGGGGATGTAATCCCGGGCCGGCTGCCACAGCCAAGTCCACAAGCCCCGCGGCGCGAGCCGCGGGGCTTTTTTCATGCCCGGCCCGCGGTGCGGACCACGGGGCTTTTCATGCCCGCCGCACCAATGCGATCAGGTACTTGCAGACCTGGCCTTGCGGATTGAAGAAGCTGCAATCGACCGGCGGCCCCAGCTGCAGGCAGTCACCGACCTCCAGCCGGTGCGTCAGCGCGCCCTCCTGGAACTCCAGCACACCCTGGGTGACCCAGATCTGCTGCTGCTGGAACGAGAAGGCCGTCGCCGGGTACGGCACCCTTGCCTGGCCCGGCAGTTCGATTTCGAGCAGTTCCAGCATGCCGTGATGGCTCGGCGAGACCGAACGGCGAAGGTAGCCCGTCTCGGGATCCTGCCAGACCGACTGCTGCGCCAGGCGGCTGAGCCGCTGGCCCTGCTGCTCGGACAGCGCCAGCAATGCCGACAGGGAGAGCCCGAAGGCGCCCGAGAGCTTGCCCAGCACGGTGGCCGTCGGGCTGGCCTCTGCGCGTTCGATCTTGCTGATCATGGCCTTCGACACACCCGAGCGTTCGGACAGATCGGCCAGCGACCAGCCCTTGGCGATGCGTTCGCGTTTCAGTGAGGCGGAAATGGCGTCGGTGGGATCGATGGGCATGGGCGCCAGGTGGATTCAGGTGAACGACGCATTGTCGTACCACAAAAAATCACTCATAGTGTCCAAACGTCTACTATGATAGAAACATTGCACCGCAACCGAAAGATCTCATGGGCCGCCAGATCCATCTCAACGCCTTCGACATGAACTGCGTGGGCCATATCCAGCAGGGGCTGTGGACCCATCCGCGTGATCAATCCTCGCGCTACCTCGACATCCACTACTGGACCGACTACGCACGCCGCCTCGAGGCGGGCCTCTTCGACGGCATCTTCTTCGCCGACGTGGTGGGGGTCTACGACGTGCTCGGCGGCAGTGCCGATGCGGCGCTGCGCGGCGCGGTCCAGGTGCCGGTCAACGACCCGACCCTGCTGATCCCGGCCATGGCCGCCGCGACCCGGCATCTGGGCTTCGGCGTGACGGCCAACCTCACATACGAAACGCCCTATCTCTTCGCCCGGCGCATGTCCACGCTCGACCACTTGAGCGACGGGCGCATCGGCTGGAACATCGTCACCGGCTACCTCGACAGCGCAGCGCGCGCCGTCGGCCTGAGCGGCCAGACGGCGCACGACGACCGCTACGACCTGGCCGACGAGTACATGGCGCTGGTCTACCAGCTCTGGGAAGGCAGTTGGGAAGATGGCGCGGTGTTGCGCGACAAGGCGCGCGGCGTCTACGCCGACCCGTCCAGGGTGCATGTGGTGCACCACCAAGGGCCTCAGTACAAGGTGGACGCCATGCACCTGAGCGAGCCGTCGCGGCAGCGCACCCCGGTGCTCTACCAGGCCGGCTCGTCCGAGCGTGGCTCCCGCTTCGCGGCAACCCATGCCGAATGCGTCTTCGTCAATGGCCAGAGCAAGGCCGGCGTGAAGAAGATCGTCCAGGACATCCGCGGCCAGGCGGTCCAGCTCGGACGCGCCGCCTCGGACATCAAAGTGCTCCTGGGCGCCACGGTCATCACCGGACGCACCGATGCCGAGGCCCAGGAGAAATACGCCGAATACCGGCGCCATGTGAGCTCCGAGGCCGCGCTGGCGCATGCCGCGGCATCGATGGGCATCGACTTCGCGAAGTACGACATGGACGAGCCGATCGACACCGGCAAGAGCCAGGCCATCGTCTCCAACCTGAGCGCCATGACCCGCAGCGCCGGTCCGCAGTGGACCAAGCGCAAGCTGCTCGAGCAGATGGTGCTCGGCAGCCGCCAGCAGCCGCTGGTCGGGTCCGCGGAGCAGGTGGCCGATGCATTGATCGCCTGGACCATCGAAGCCGATGTCGATGGCTTCAACCTGTCGCGCACGGTGGTGCCGGAATGCTTCGACGATTTCATCGCGCTGGTGATCCCGCTGCTGCAGGAGCGCGGCGCCTACAAGACCCGTTACGCCGAAGGCTCGCTGCGCGGCAAGCTGTTCGGCCACGACCGGCTCCCGGCGAGCCACCCGGCCGAGCAGCACCGCCGCCCGGCCGCTGCCTGAGCCGCGCGGCGCCGGATCGCCGAGTGCTTCGCGACCAAGAACCCCGGTGCGAAGGAGCGATGCGCTGGCCTCCGGCTTAGGATGACACCCATGACCCCAACTCCTTCCTTTCTCCTCGGCGTGCCGGACATCGGTGCCTGGCGCAGCGGCAATACCGGTGTCGAGGGCGTCTGGCGCTTCGATTCGGGTCGTCCCGGCCGCCATGTGCTGATCGCGGCGCTGATGCATGGCAACGAACTGTGCGGCGCCTGGGCGCTGAAAGGCCTGCTCGACGCCGGCCTGCGTCCGCGGCACGGCCGGCTGACCCTGGCCTTTTGCAATCTCGCCGCCTTCGACCGCTTCGATGCGACGCAGCCCGATGCCTCGCGCTTCGTCGAGGAAGACCTGAACCGGCAATGGTCGCCCGAGCGGATGGAGGCGGCCACCAGCATCGAAAGACGCAGGGCAGCCGAGCTGCGCCCCTTCGTCGAGGAGGCCGATTGGCTGCTCGACCTGCACTCGATGCACGAGCCCAGCTTGCCGTTGTCGCTCACCGGTCTCTCGCCCGCGAACATCGAATTGGCCATCCGGATGCGATCGCCGCAACACATCGTGGTGGACGCCGGACACCAGAACGGCGTGCGGATGCGCGATTTCGGCAAGTTCGGCGACGAGAAGGGGATTGCCGCCGGCGCCAGGGCGCTGCTGGTCGAATGCGGCATCCATGGCGACCCGCAAAGCCGGCTGGTGGCGCAAGACCAATGCCTCCGCTTCCTGGAAGCCGCCGGCAGCTTCGACCCCGGCGACTGCGCCGCGCTACTGCAGGGCTGGCGCCTGCCCGACGCGCCGGACCCATGGATCCTGGAGGTCACGGCCGGCGTGGTCGCTCGCGACGCGCAGGTTCGTTTCGAGCGGCCCTTCCAAGGCCTCGACGTGATCCCGCGCGCCGGCACCGTCATCGGCTTCAACGGCGACCCCATCGAGACCCCGTACGACGATTGCGTGCTGATCATGCCTTCCTTGCGCCAGGCGAAGGCGGGCGTCACCGGTGCGCTTCGCCCGCCGGCGGCGCGCGCGCTAGGGTCTGTTGATGTCAGTTTTCCAGGACGCTATCGCGTGACCCGCCACGCATGAAAC
>DASXKG010000610.1:0-1892 GCA_036496965.1 Variovorax sp. | reverse complement strand
GATAAGGCAGAGGGCTTATGCCCCGGTGTCAGGCGTTGCATGCCGGCCCGAGTCGGGAAGCTTGCGCAGCTTGAGGATCTATGCCGGCCTATGCTGGAGCCGGCCGGCCTATGTCGAAAGCCATAGACGCGCGGAGGGGCCTTCAGGTTCAGGCGTAGGCTGGTGAGCTGGCGCGTACTGCGGCGAGTTGCATGCCGATGGCATGGCGCAACACGCGGGGCGACACCGGCTTGTAAAGCACCGCGACGCCGGCGCTGGCCACCTCGCGCAGGCGGTCCGGCTTGGTCTCGCCGGTCACCAGCAGGCGGGCGGTGCCGGGACCGATGCCGCGCGGATGGCGCTCCAGCGCCGCCAGCACATCGAGGCCGTTGTCGCCGCCCTGGAGCAGCAGATCGCTCAGCACGAGGTCGGGTGGCCGTTCCCAGCGGTCGGCCAGCGCCAGCGCCTCGCTGCGGGTCTGCGCCACCAGCACCACGGCGCCCCAGTTCGACAGCACCACTTGCAGTCCTTCGAGGATGGTGTGCTCGTCGTCTATCACCAGCACCAGGGCGTTCTCGAGGCTGGTGTCGAGCTCGTTCTCGCCGGCAGTGCCCTGCAGCTGGAGCATCGGCGCGGGCGGCATCGGCGCGGCTTCGGCAGCCCGCACCAGCGTGCGCACGCAGGTGCCGCGGCTGGGCTGCGAGCTGAGCTCGACCCGTGTGTTGAGCAACGCGGCCAGCCGCTGCACCGTGGCCAACCCGAGTCCCATGCCGCGCGCCTCGCGCCCTCTCTGCCGGTTCTGGGGCTCGACCTGGTAGAACTCCTCGAACACGCGCGCCTGGTGATGTTCCGCGATGCCGATGCCCGTGTCCCAGACATCGATGCGCACCGCCTTGCCGCGCCGCCTGGCGCCGATCAGCACGCCGCCCTCGGTCGTGTGACGCAGCGAATTCGACACCAGGTTGTTGAGGATGCGCGACAGCATCACGTAGTCGCAGCGCACCCAGAGGTCGGTCTTGCGCACCACCAGGCGCAGGTTCTGTTGTTCGGCCACGGCGCGGAAATTGCGGCTGATCTCGTCGAAGAGGGTGTCGAGCGCGAAATCCGCCCACTGCGGCTGCAGCACGCCGGCGTCGAGCTGCGACAGGTTGAGCAGTTCGGAGAACAGGCGGTCGAGCGAATCCACGCATTCGCGGATGTGGCCGATGCGCTGCAGCCGCACCGGATCGGTCTCGCCATTGGCCAGGCCGTCGGAGAACAGGGTCAACGCATGCAGTGGCTGGCGCAGATCGTGGCTGGCCGCGGCCAGCAGACGGGTCTTGGCCTGGCTCGCGACCTCCAGTTGCTGGTTCTTGCTGGCCAGTTCGGCCGTGGCCTGCACGATGCGGTTCTCGAGCTCGTAGCGGCTCTCGGACAGGGCGCGGGCGGCCTCGTTGAAGCCGTGCTGCAGGCGCTGCACCTCGGCCGTGCCCAGGACGTCGACCTGTGCATCCTCGCCGGCGCCCAGCCGATCGACCGCCTCGCCGAGCGCGCGGATCGGCGCGCTGATGCGGCGCGCCGCCCACCAGCCCGCCAGCCCGACGCCGACCAGGCTGGCCCCCAGCACCAGCACGACGTTGAACCAGACGGCACGACGCGCGCTGCTCACCGCATCGAGGCTGATCTCGACCATCACCTTGCCGATGTGCTTGCCGTCATCGGTGACGACCGGCGCCACCACCTGCAGCCCGTCGGCGCCGCCGGCTTCGCCCGCCGCCGAGTCGGCAATGATCTCCCCGTCCTCCGACCAGATCTGCACCTGCTGCACATGCGGTTGCGCGCTGGCCGACAGCGCCGTGCGCGCCAGCGCGCGACGGTCCATGCGCTGGATCTGGGACTGCGCCACCGTTGCGACCTGCAGCGCCACGGTCTGC
>DASXKG010000609.1:0-3239 GCA_036496965.1 Variovorax sp. | reverse complement strand
CGGATTCTCGAAGTGCATGGAGAACGCATGATCAAGCGCACCTTCGACCCGGGCTTTCGCATCCGGCTGCACCAGAAGGACCTGGGCCTGGCGCTTTCGGGTGCGCGCGAGATCGGCGTGGCGCTGCCGCAGACGGCCGGCGTGGCCCAGCTGATGCAGAGCCTGGCAGCCCACGGTGGCGCCGAGCTGGACCACTCGGCCTTGGTGAAGGCGCTCGAGTTGATGGCCGATCACGAGGTCGCCAAGCCATGAAGGCTGAAATCCCCACCCGGGCGCCCCTGTACATCACCATGCACGAGCGCGACAACGTCGCGATCGTGGCCAACGACGGCGGCCTGCCCGCGGGCACTGTGTTCGCGTCCGGGCTGGCCCTGCGCGAGAAGGTTCCCCAGGCCCACAAGGTGGCGCTGGTGGACATTCCCGAGGGCGGCGCGGTGCGGCGCTACGACGTGACCATCGGCTATGCGCTGAAAGACATCCCGGCGGGCAGCTGGGTGCACGAGCGGCTGCTGCGCATGCCCGCGGCGCGCGAGCTGCAGGGCCTGCCCATGGCCACCGTCAAGCCCGCTGCTCAGGCGCCCCTGGAGGGCTACACCTTCGAGGGCTTTCGCAACCCGGATGGCTCGGTGGGCACGCGCAACATCCTGGCGATCACCCAGACCGTGCAATGCGTGGCCGGCGTGACCGAATTCGCCGTGGCGCGCATCAAGGCCGAGCTGCTGCCCAGGTTCCCGAACGTGGACGACGTGGTGGCGCTGGAGCACGGCTATGGCTGCGGGGTGGCCATCGATGCGCCGGACGCGGCGATCCCGATCCGCACGCTGCGCAACATCAGCCTGAACCCCAACTTCGGCGGCGAGGTGATGGTGATCAGCCTGGGCTGCGAGAAGCTGCAGCCCGAGCGGCTGCTGCCCCCGGGCACGATCCCGCTGGTCGACGAGCGCAACGTGGCCGACGTGGGCGCCTCGGCCGATGCCAAGCTGGACGTGGTGTGCCTGCAGGACGAGGCGCACGTGGGCTTCATGTCGATGGTCGAGTCGATCCTGCGCCAGGCCGAGGAGCACCTGGAGCGCCTGGATGCGCGGCGGCGCGAGACGGTGCCGGCCAGCGAGCTGGTGGTGGGCGTGCAGTGCGGGGGCAGCGATGCCTTCTCCGGGGTCACGGCCAACCCGGCGGTGGGCTTCTGCACCGACCTGCTGGTGCGCGCGGGCGCCACCGTGATGTTCTCGGAGGTCACCGAGGTGCGCGACGGCATCGACCAGCTCACCGCGCGCGCGGCCACTGCGGAGGTGGCCGAGGCCATGATCCGGGAGATGGCCTGGTACGACGCCTACCTGGAGCGCGGGCGGGTCGACCGCAGCGCCAACACCACCCCGGGCAACAAGAAGGGGGGGCTGTCCAACATCGTGGAGAAGGCGATGGGCTCGATCGTCAAGAGCGGCAGCGCGGTCATCTCCGGGGTGGTCGCCCCGGGGGACAAGGCGCGCCAGAAGGGGCTCCTGTATGCGGCCACGCCGGCCAGCGACTTCATCTGCGGCACGCTGCAGCTGGCCGCGGGCATCAACCTGCATGTGTTCACCACCGGGCGCGGCACGCCCTACGGGCTGGCCCAGGTGCCGGTGATCAAGGTGGCCACGCGCAGCGACCTGGCGCGCCGCTGGCACGATCTGATGGACGTCAATGCCGGGCGCATCGCCGAGGGCGAGGCCAGCATCCAGGACGTGGGCTGGGAGCTGTTCCACCTCATGCTCGAGGTGGCCAGCGGCAGGAAGAAGACCTGGGCCGAGCACTGGAAGCTGCACAACTCGCTGGTGCTGTTCAACCCGGCACCGGTGACCTGAGTGGCACCAAGGGGGGCGCGACCCCGGCGACGCCCTTGACTGGAGAGATCACCATGAAACTGAAAAATGCGACCGTCTTCATCACCGGAGCCAACCGCGGCCTGGGCCTGGCCTTTGCGAAGGAGGCTCTGGCGCGCGGCGCGCGACGGGTCTATGCGGCAGCACGCGACCCTGCCAGCGTAACGCTTGCCGGCGTGGAGCCCGTCCAACTGGATGTCACCCGTGCGGATCAGGTGCAGGCGGCCGCGCTTCGCTGCGGCGACGTGAGCCTGCTCATCAACAACGCAGGCATTGCGGCCCTGGGAAGCTTTCTTGCGGAAGACGGCGAGGAGTCCGCGCGCCGCCAGCTCGAAACCAACTTCTTCGGGCCGCTGCGGCTCAGTCGAGCCTTTGCGCCGATCCTCGCCAGCAACGGAGGCGGTGCAATCCTGAACGTGCTGTCGGTGGCGAGCTGGCTCAACTCTCCGCGCCTGGCCATCTACGGCGCCTCCAAGTCGGCCGCATGGGCCCTGACCAACGCATTGCGCAACGACCTGCGCTCGCAGCAGACCCAGGTTCTCGCCATGCACGTCGGCTTCGTGGACACCGATCTGACGCAGGGCTTCGATGTGCCGAAATCGCCACCCGAGCTGGTCACGCGACGGACCTTCGATGCCCTCGAAGCCGGCGCCGACGAGGTTCTGGCGGATGATCGCGCCCGGCTCATCAAGCAGGGCCTGTCGGCAGAGCCCGGCATCTATCTGCTGCCGCCCGCGGGCTGAATCCGCTGGCCCCGTCACGCCAGCTTCGAATACCCCAGGATCTCGGGCGGCGCGGCAAACAGCGGGGTGGCGGCCGCAACCGCCGCGCCCAGGTGCGGTGTCGCCATGTGCGCGTCGGCGTCGGCTTTCTGCTTCCAGGCTTCCACGCTCTGGAAGATGTGCGGCGCGTCCGTTTGCTGGTAGAGCTCGTAGGAGAGGCAGCCGGCCCCGCGCGAGACGTCGACACGAGCGTCATCAGGATGTCCTTGGCTGTCTCGGCGGCATCGGGCTTGACGGTGATTCTGGCGAGAACGTGGTACATGCTTGTCTCCGGAAGTTGAGGCATGCGGCGCCATCGGCATCAGCCTCGGCTCCTCGTGCACGGACTGAACCGGCCTCCCTGATACGGACCGGGTCAAGGCACTTTATAGGACCTCCGGGCTACAATCAATTGCAGCTTGCGCGGCCGCCGCGGGCGCGTGCGGCGCAGCGGGATGCGCTTTCGAAGTGGGGGTTTGGCATGTCGACCTTCAGGATTTTTCGCGTCGCGGTGGTGGCGGTTCCGGTGCTGCTGGCCGCGGCCTGTGCCAGCGATCCGGCGCGCCTGCCGCTGGGCGGCACGCGCGACCAGGTGCTGCAGCAGCTCGGGCCGCCCACG
>DASXKG010000608.1:0-1626 GCA_036496965.1 Variovorax sp. | reverse complement strand
GTGCGCCGCCTGCGGTTTCGCGACCAACCTGCCGGAGCTGCTGCTGGCGCGCGTCGCGGAAGGTGCCGCCGGCGCGCTGATGGGGCCGGTCGGCCGCCTGGTGCTGCTGCGCTCGACGCCCAAGCACGACCTGGTGCGCGCGATGTCGGTGCTGACCATGCCCTCGATGCTCGGCCCGGTGATCGGGCCACCGATCGGCGGCTTCATCGTCACCTACATGTCGTGGCGCTGGATCTTCTTCCTCAACCTGCCGGTCGCGGTGCTGGGGATCATCCTGGTCAGCAAGTACATCGCCGACGTCAAGGAGGAGGAGGCCGGCCCGCTCGACTGGATCGGCATGCTCCTAACTGGCCTCGGCATGGCCGGCGTCGTCTACGGCTTCGAGAATCTCGGCCGCGGCCACGTTGCGGCGTGGATCGTGCCCGCGATGATGGGCGGCGGCCTCGCCCTGCTGGCGGTCTATGCCTGGCACGCCAAGCGCACGCCCCACGCGATCCTCGACCTCGGCCTCTTCAAGGTGAAGACCTTCTACGCCTCGGTGGTGGGCGGCACGTTCATGCGGATGGGAGTCGGCGCGACGCCGTTCCTGCTGGCTCTGCTGCTGCAAGTGGCGTTCGGCATGTCGCCGTTCCAGGCCGGCATGATGACCTTCGCCAGCGCCGCCGCGGCGCTCGTCATGAAGACCGCCGTGCCGCCGATCCTGGAGCGCTTCGGCTTCCGCACCACGCTCAGCGTCAACGCGGTGATCGTCGGCTTCTCGTTCATGACCTACGCGATGTTCTACAAGGAGATGCCGCACTGGATCATGTACATGATCCTGCTGACCGGGGGCTTCTTCCGCTCGCTGCAGTTCACGGCGCTGAACGGGCTCGCCTACGCCGACGTCGACACCCCACAGATGAGCCGCGCCTCGACCATGTCGGCGATGGGCCAGCGGCTGGCGCAGAGCATCGGCATCGGCTTCGCCGCCACCCTGCTGCACCTCCTGCAGGGCCACTTCCACGCCAAGCACGTCACCGCCCAGGTCATCGACCCGGCTTTCCTGGTGATCGGCGCGGTGGCGCTGGTCTCCGGGTTGTTCTTCGTCGTGCTGCCGGCTGACGCTGGGGCGGAGCTGCACGGCGGGCCGCGGCCAATCCGCGCCTAGAATATCAGCTTAGGCGTCGCAGCCGGCTGCATATGTGCGGCAGTGCTAAGTAAGCGCGGCCGTAGAACGAATAAGCGCGGCAGTAGATCGCGCCGGAATTGCCGGAACGCGGGTCGCTGACGCACGTTCATACTGACGATTGCCACCAGAGCAATCGACGTTAGTCTTTCATGTGCAAAGGAATATCCCATGAGAAAGGCCTTGATCGCGCTCATGGCGGGGGGCGCTCTGGCCGCAACGGCCCTGCCCGCGCTCGCCCAGAGCTACGACCCCGGCATCGCCCAGCGCGAGGACAGCCTTCGTGCGCGGATCGATGAGGGTGTCGGCAGCGGCGACCTGTCGTACGGGCAAGCCTCGCGGCTGCGTGGCGAGTTGCGCGAGATCGTCGATCTCGACGCGCGCTACCAGGACGACGGCATGAGCGACTGGCAGGTGCGCGACCTCAACTCGCGCCTGTCGCTGCTGGCCTCGCGGGTGAA
>DASXKG010000607.1:0-4027 GCA_036496965.1 Variovorax sp. | reverse complement strand
CGGGCTGTAGAGCAGATTGGCGCGCGGCACGTGCGTCGTGCACGGCGGCTTGCACTTGCCGCAGCGCAGGCAGTCCTTGATCGAGGTCGCGATCTCACCGATGTCGCTCTGCTGCATGATCAGCGACTCATGCCCCATGAGCCCGAAGCTCGGCGTGTAGGCGTTGGTGAGATCGGCCTTCAGCGTCGTGCCGCCGAAGCTGGCGTCGCGCAGGAGCTTGCCCCGGTTGAAGCGGCCCTCGGGGTCGACGCGGCGCTTGTAGTCGGTGAACGGGGCGAGCTCGTCGTCGCTCAGGAACTCGAGCTTGGTGATGCCGATGCCGTGCTCGCCCGAGATCACGCCGTCGAGGCTGCGCGCCAGTCTCATGATCCGCGCGACCGCGGCGTGCGCGGTCTGCAGCATCTCGTAGTTGTCGCTGTTGACGGGGATGTTGGTGTGCACGTTGCCGTCGCCGGCGTGCATGTGCAGCGCGACCCAGACGCGGCCGCGCAGCACCTCGTCGTGGATCTTCTGGCACTCGTCGCCGATCGGCTTCAGCGCGGTGCCGGCGAAGATCGATTCGAAGGGCTTCTTGATCTGCGTCTTCCACGACGCGCGCCAGGTGTGGTCCTGGAGAAGCGCGAACACGGTGCGGCCGGCGGCGGCGCCGTGCGCCGGGGCGAGGTCGCCGAGACCGGCCGCCGGTCGGTCCAGCCCTTCCAGCCAGGCGCGCCACTGCGCGCCGACCTCGCGCAACAGTGCGAGCCCCTGCTGGACGCGGTCCTCGAGCAACTCGGCGGTGGCGATTTCGCTTGCGTCGTCGCCCTTGCAGAGCGGCAGGTTGCCGCGCCCGAGGAACTCCTCGAGCCGGTCGACGACCGCCAGCTTGTTGGCCAGGCTCAGCTCGATGTTGATCCGCTCGATGCCCTCGGTGTACTCGCCCATCCGCGGCAGCGGGATGACGACGTCCTCGTTGATCTTGAACGCGTTGGTGTGCTTGCTGATCGCCGCGGTGCGCTTGCGGTCGAGCCAGAACTTCTTGCGCGCCTCGGCGCTGACGGCGACGAACCCTTCGCCCGAGCGCGCGTTCGCGATCCGCACGACCTCGCTCGTCGCGCGCGCGACCGCGTCGGCATCGTCGCCGACGATGTCGCCGAACAGCACCATCTTCGGGAGGCCACCGCGCTTGCTCTTGGTCGCGTAACCGACCGCCTTCAGGTAGCGGTCGTCGAGGTGCTCGAGGCCGGCGAGGAGGACGCGCTGGCCGGGCGCCGACTTCTGCGCGAGGTCGAAGAGGTAGTCGCGGATCTCGACGATCGACGGCACCGCGTCCTTGGCGTTGCCGAAGAACTCCAGGCAGACGGTGCGCAGCTGCGCTGGCATCCTGTGCACGACCCAGCGCGCCGAAGTGATCAGGCCGTCGCAGCCTTCCTTCTGGATGCCGGGCAGGCCGGCCAGGAATTTGTCGGTGACATCCTTGCCCAGGCCCTCCTTGCGGAACACCGGGCCCGGGATCTCGAGGCGTTCGCAGCGCTTGGCGGTCTTGCCATCGGCCGCGTAGTACTGCAGCTCGAAGAGCGCGCTTTCGGCGTCATGGATCTTGCCCAGGTTGTGGCCGATGCGCGTGACCTCCAGCCATTCGGCATCGGGCGTGACCATGCGCCAGGAGGCCAGGTTGTCCAGCGCCGTGCCCCACAGCACCGCCTTCTTGCCGCCGGCGTTCATCGCCACGTTGCCGCCCACGCAGGAGGCCTCGGCCGAGGTCGGGTCGACCGCGAAGACGAAGCCGGCGCGCTCGGCCGCGTCGGCCACGCGTTGCGTGACCACGCCGGCTTCGGTCCAGATCGTGGGCACCGGCGCTTCCAGCCCCGGCAGGCTGCGCTCCTCGACCTCGGTCATGGCCTCGAGCTTCTCGGTGTTGATGACCGCGCTGTTCCAGACCAGCGGGATCGCGCCGCCGGTGTAGCCGGTGCCGCCGCCGCGCGGCACGATGGTCAGGCCCAGCTCGATGCAGCCCTTGACCAGGCCCGCCATCTCGGCCTCGGTGTCGGGGGTGAGCACGACGAAGGGGTATTCGACGCGCCAGTCGGTCGCATCCGTCACGTGCGACACGCGCGACAGCCCGTCGAACTTGATGTTGTCCTTGGCGGTCAGCCGGCGCAGCACGCGCGTGGCCTTGCGCCGCAGCGCCGCCACATCGCGGAACATGCCGTCGAAGGCGGCGATGGCTCGGGCCACCAGGCCGGTCAGTTCGCCGACCAGCAGGTCGCGCTGGGCGTCGCTCGCGGGCGTGCGGCGCTTCTGAACTTCGCCCATGCGGTGATTCAGCGCATCGACCAGCTGGCCGCGGCGGCGCGGGTTGTCCAGCAGGTCGTCGACCAGGTAGGGGTTGCGCTGCACCACCCAGATGTCGCCCAGCACCTCGTACAGCATGCGCGCCGAGCGGCCGGTGCGGCGCTCCGAGCGCAGCACCCCCAGCAGCTCCCAGCCTCGCTCGCCCAGGAGGCGGATCACGATCTCGCGGTCGGAAAAGCTGGTGTAGTTGTAGGGGATCTCACGCAATCGCGCGGGCTCTGCGGCCTGCGACAACAACGCCGTCAACGCGGTCGGAGCATTCATCGGGGATTGGCCTCGGTCGGGCGCTGCGCGCCCATGAACCAGGGGGGTCGATTTTAAGTCAGCCCCGATGGCCGTGCCGGCGCCCGGATACCCGAGCGCCCGGCTGCCCTAGAACAACACGCGGCTGCGGATGGTCCCCGGCACCTGCGCCAGCTTTTCCAGCGCCAGATCGGACGAGGCGGCATCGATGTCGGTCACCACATAGCCCACCTTCTCGTTGGTCTGCAGGAACTGCGAGGCGATGTTGATGTGGTTGTCCGAGAAGATCCGGTTGATCTCCGACAGCACGCCCGGCACGTTGCGGTGGATGTGCAGCAGCCGATGCTTGCCCGGGTGCGCGGGCAGCGCCACCTCGGGGAAGTTGACCGAGGTGGTGGAAGTGCCGTTGTCGCTGTACTTGACCAGCTTCTCGGCTACCTCGAGGCCGATGTTGGCCTGGGCTTCCATGGTGGAGCCGCCGATGTGCGGCGTGAGGATCACGTTGTCCAGGCCGCGCAGCGGTGACTGGAACTCGTCCCTGTTGCTGCGCGGCTCGACCGGAAAGACGTCGATCGCCGCGCCGAGCAGCTTCTTGTCGCGCAGTGCGGTGGCCAGGGCGTCGATCTCGACCACGGTGCCGCGCGAAGCGTTGATGAGGATCGCGCCCGGCTTCATCGCGGCGATCTCGGCCGCGCCGATCATCCATTGCGTGGCCTGGGTCTCCGGCACGTGCAGGCTGACGATGTCGCTCTTGGCCAGCAGGTCGGGCAACAGCCTCACCTGTTGTGCATTGCCCAGCGGCAGCTTGGTCACGACATCGAAGAAGGCCACCTGCATGCCGAGCGCTTCGGCCAGCACCGACAGTTGCGCACCGATCGAGCCATAACCCACGATGCCCAGCGTCTTGCCGCGGATCTCGAAGGCATTGTCGGCCGACTTGAGCCAGCCGCCACGGTGCGCGACCGCGCTTTTCTCCGGCACGCCGCGCAACAGCAGGATGGCCTCGGCCAGCACCAGTTCGGCCACCGAGCGGGTGTTGGAAAAGGGAGCGTTGAAGACGGCCACGCCGTGCTCGCGGGCTGCGTCGAGGTCGACCTGGTTGGTGCCGATGCAAAAGCACCCGGCCGCCACCAGCTTGTGGGCGGCGGCGAAGACCTCGGCCGTCAGCTGGGTGCGCGAACGGATGCCGATGAAGTGCACGTCGCCGATGCGGGCCTTCAGTTCCGCGTCGGGCAGCGCGCCCGGCAGCGATTCGACATTCGTGTAACCAGCCGCGCTCAGCACCTCGACCGCCGAGGGATGGATGCCTTCGAGCAGAAGGAACTTGATCTTGCTCTTGTCGAGGGAAGTCTTGCTCACGGGATAGGCCTTCAAGGAGCGGCGGATGCTAGCATGGTGCAGCGCAGCATCCGAGGGCGCCGGCAGAGTGCCCCGCACCCAAAAGGGTTTC
>DASXKG010000606.1:0-5267 GCA_036496965.1 Variovorax sp. | reverse complement strand
GAACTGGAACTGGCGCGCGGCGCTGCGCTGCACGGCCGTCCAGGGGGCGCAGGCGGGTTCGGCCGCATCGATGTCGTCGAGCTGATTCATGATTCCCCGAAAGTAGCCCAGGCTCACGGCTTCTTCCAGCGCGCGCAGGCGCGTTTTCGGTCCAGCGGATGAAGAGCCGGCGTTCCAGCCATTCGATCAGTTCGCTGTGCCGCACCGGCTTGACGAAGAAGTCCTCGGGCGCGATGCCGACGTCGTTGTCCAACCGCTTGTCGAAGGCATTGGCCGAGACGATGGCAACCGCCGCGCCGAACAGGCCCAGCGCGCGCGCGCGCCGGATGGTCTCCCAGCCGTCGATGCCCGGCATCGCCAGGTCGACCAGCATGGCATCGGGGCGCCAGCCGGCGGCGACCAGGTCCAGCGCGTCATGGCCGCTGGCGGCGGTTCGCAGGTCGAAGCCCAGGGGACCGAGCACCTGCACCAGTAGCTCGCGATCGGCCTCCTCGTTGTCCACCACCAGCACGCGCCGGCGCGGCCCTTCGTAGCCGCGCCGCGGGCGCGGGGCCGAGTCGGGCACGCGCCGGGCACCGGCCGGCGGCAGCTGGTGCAGGCGCGGCAGGAACAGGCGCAACCGGAACACCGAGCCGAGCCCGGGTGTGCTTTGCACATGCATTTCGCCGCCCATGAGATCGATCAGCATCTTCGCGATCGTCAGGCCCAGGCCGGCGCCGGGCGCCGCGGGTCCCGCGATCGCGCCGCGCGCGAAGGGCTCGAAGATGCGGCCGAGTTCCTCGGCCGACATGCCGGGGCCGGTGTCCTCGATCTCGATCGCCGCGAACTCGCGCGCGTAGCGCAGGCGCAGCGTGACCTGACCCTTGGCGGTGAACTTGATCGCATTGCCCAGCAGGTTGATCAGGATCTGCCGCACCCGCTTCTCGTCGGCGCGCACCAGTTCGGGCAGGCTTTCGTCCGCTTCGAAGCAGAAGCCCAGGCCCTTCTCCGCGGCTTCGAGCTCGAACATGTCGGCCAGCTCGCTCATCAGGTCGGCGAAGCGCATCGGCCGCGCATTGAGCTGCAGCTTGCCGGCCTCGATGTGGGCGATGTCCAGCGTGCCCTCGATGAGCGACAGCAGATGCTCGCCGCCGCGCTTGATGACCGCCACCGCCTGGCGCCGGTGCGGCGGCACGGTGGCGTCCTCGCCCATCAGCTGCGCGTAGCCCAGGATGCTGTTCAGCGGCGTGCGCAGTTCATGGCTGATCGCGCTGATGTAGCGGCTCTTGGCCTGGTTCGCCTGGTCGGCGGCGAGCTTGGCTCGCTCGGCGACGGCGCGGGCCTGGTCGGCGGTCAGGGTGGCGGCCTGCAGGGCCCGATCGGTCTCGCGGTGGCGCTCGATCTCGCGCACCAGCAGGTGGGTCTGGCGGTTCGATTCCTCCTGGGCCACCTTGCGGCTCTGGTGGGCCAGCACCAGCCACCAGGCGACGATGCCGGCAATGAGCAGCAGCGCCATGTAGGCCTTCAGAAAGCCCGAGCGCAACGAGACCGGCTGCAGGTCGGCCAGCGTGGTTTCGCTGAAGGCGCCCTCGGCCAGCGCGCGCAGCTCCTGCTGGTAGAGCACGCCGAAGACTGCGGCCAGCAAGGGCACCACGATCAGCATCAGGAGCAGGAAGTGGCCGAGGCCGGTGTCCAGATAGGGCCACACGCGCCGCGGCAGCAGCCAGCGCAAGGCGCCCGACCATTGCGCCGACAGGCTGGCCTGCGGCTTGCACAGGTCGCCGCAGCGGGCATCGAGCGTGCAGCACAGCGAGCAGATCGGGCCCTGGTAGGCGGGGCAGTGCGCCATGTCGGGCCCTTCGTACGCGCGCTCGCAGATGGCGCAGCGCTGCGTCGCCAGCCGCCGGTAGCTGCCGGCATCGGATTCGACCCGCGCCCAGCGCACCAGCGAGCGGACCGGCGAGGGCACGAAAGGCGCGGCAGCGACCTCGTCCGACAGGCGCGCGATGTAGTACTTGCCGCGCGTCGCCCAGGCGATCAGCGGCGACGCGACGAAGGCCGTGCCGAGGGCGATCAGCGCCGAGAAGGCCTGCGCCAGCGGGCCGAACACGCCCAGGTGGGCAGTGATCGACAGCACCGAGGCGAGCGCCATCGCGCCGACCCCCACCGGGTTGATGTCCCACAGGTGGGCGCGCTTGAACTCGATGCCCGGCGGCGACAGACCGAGCGGCTTGTTGACGACCAGGTCGGCCACCACCGCCATCATCCAGGCGATGGCGATGTTGGCGTACAGGCCCAGCACGTCGCCCAGCGCCTCGAAGACGTTCATCTCCATCAGCATGAAGGCGATCAGCGCATTGAAGACCACCCACACCACGCGCCCGGGGTGGCTGTGCGTGACGCGCGAGAAGAAATTGCTCCAGGCCAGCGAGCCGGCATAGGCATTGGTGACGTTGATCTTGAGTTGCGAGATGACGACGAAGACCGCCGTGGCCAACACCGCCCAGCCGTAGTTCGGAAACACGTATTCGTAGGCCGCCAGGTACATCTGGTTCGGGTCGACCGCCCGCTCGGGCGGCACCATGTGGCTGATCGCCAGGTAGGCGAGCAGGGCCCCGCCCAGCATCTTGAGCACGCCCAGCACCACCCAGCCCGGCCCGCCGGCCAGCACCGCGGCCCACCAGCGCCCCCGGTTGGCAGCCGTGCGCGCGGGCATGAAGCGCAGATAGTCGGCCTGCTCGCCCATCTGCGTGATCAGGGCAATGCCCACGGTCAGGGCAGCACCGAAAAGGTGCAGATTGAACCCGTCCCCCTTGGATTTCACCCCGATGTAGTGCGAGATGCCATCGAACGCAGCCGGGTCGCGCGCCAGCACATAGCCGAAGGGCACCACCAGCATCACGATCCAGATCGGCTGCGTCCAGAGCTGCAGCCGGCTGATGGCGGAGATGCCGTGCGTCACCAGCGGAATCACCACCAGCGCGCACAGCAGGTAGCCCCACACGGGCGGCACGCCGAGTGCGAGTTCGAGCGCATAGGCCATCACCGCCGCCTCGAGGGCGAAGAAGATGAAGGTGAAGCAGGCGTAGATCAGCGAAGTCAGCGTGGAGCCGATGTAGCCGAAGCCGGCGCCCCGGGTGAGCAGGTCCATGTCGACGCCGTAGCGCGCCGCGTAGACGCTGATCGGCCAGCCGGCCAGGAAAATGATCAGTCCGGTGCCCAGGATGGCCCAGAAGGCGTTGACGAAGCCGTACTGGACCAGCAGCGTGGCGCCGACGGCCTCCAGGATCAGGAACGAGGCGGCCCCGCCGAAGGCCGTGCCCGCCACACGCCATTCCGACATCCGGCGAAAGCGCTGCGGCGTGTAGCGCAGCGCATAGTCCTCCAGCGTCTCGCGGGCCACCCAGCTGTTGTAGTCGCGCCGGACCTTGACGATGCGCTGCGGCGCTTCGTCGCTGGGAGCGGGGGGAACGGCGATGGGGTCCACCGATTGACGTTGCAACTGTCGTGCCACGGCAAGCCGTGCGCAGCGGTTGCAAAAAAACGGACGGACGACTTAATAATCGCCCCATGGAACTCACACCGCGCGAAAAAGACAAGCTGCTGATCTTCACGGCAGGCTTGCTGGCCGAAAGACGCCGCGCCCGCGGACTCAAGCTCAACTACCCGGAATCCGTGGCCCTGATCTCCGCGGCGGTCATGGAGGGCGCGCGTGACGGCAAGAGCGTGGCCGCGCTGATGAGCGAAGGCCGCGCCGTGCTCACCCGTGCCGATGTCATGGAAGGCGTGCCCGAGATGATCCCCGACATCCAGGTGGAAGCCACCTTCCCGGACGGCACCAAGTTGGTGACCGTCCACCAGCCGATCATCTGACCTGAGACTACACCGATGATCCCCGGCGAACTCATCACCGACGAAGGCGACCATGTCCTCAATCCCGGCCGGCGCACCCTGACCCTGGTGGTCCGCAACGGCGCCGACCGGCCGATCCAGGTCGGCTCGCACTACCGTTTCGCCGAGACCAACGGGGCCCTGGACTTCGACCGCGAGGCGGCGCGCGGCATGCGGCTGAACATCGCCTCGGGCACCGCGGTGCGCTTCGAACCCGGGCAGCAGCGCACGGTCGAACTGGTGGATTTCGCAGGCGAGCGCGTGGTCTACGGCTTCCGCGGCCTGGTTCAGGGAAAACTCTAGATGGCCACCATCCAGCGCCGCGCCTATGCCGAGATCTTCGGCCCCACCGTCGGCGACCGCATTCGCCTGGCCGACACCGACCTGGTGATCGAGGTCGAGGAAGACTACACGCTGCATGCCGGCGGCTACGGCGAAGAGGTCAAGTTCGGCGGCGGCAAGACCATCCGCGACGGCATGGCCCAGTCGCAGCGCACCCGCGACGGCCAAGGCAGCGGCCCGACGGCCGGTGGAACGGTCGACACGGTCATGACCAACGCGCTCATCCTCGACCACTGGGGCATCGTCAAGGCCGACATCGGGCTGAAGGGCGGGCGCATCGTGGCCATCGGCAAGGCCGGCAACCCGGACGTGCAGCCGGGGGTGGACATCGTCATCGGCCCGGGCACCGAGGTCATCAGTTGCGAAGGCAACATCGTCACCGCCGGCGGGATCGACTCGCACATCCATTTCATCGCGCCGCAGCAGATCGAGGAGGCGCTGTCCTCCGGCGTGACCACCATGCTGGGCGGGGGCACCGGTCCGGCCACCGGCACCTTCGCGACCACGGTCACGCCGGGCCCCTGGCACATCGAGCGGATGCTGCAGGCGGCCGACGCCTTCCCGATGAACCTGGGCTTTCTCGGCAAGGGCAATGCCAGCCTGCCGGCCGCCCTGCACGAGCAGATCGAGGCCGGCGTCATCGGCCTCAAGCTGCACGAGGACTGGGGCACGACACCGGCGGCCATCAGCAACTGCCTGGACGTCGCCGACGCCACCGACACGCAAGTGGCGATCCACAGCGATACGCTGAACGAGTCAGGCTTCGTCGAGAACACCATCGCGGCGGTCGGCGGCCGGTCGATCTGCGCCTTCCATACCGAGGGAGCGGGCGGCGGCCATGCGCCGGACATCCTGCGCGTGGTGGGCGAAGCCAACTTCCTGCCCTCGTCGACCAACCCGACCATGCCCTACACGGTCAACACGCTCGATGAGCATGTGGACATGCTGATGGTCTGCCACCACCTCGACCCGGGGATCGCCGAGGACGTGGCGTTCGCCGAGTCGCGCATCCGGCGCGAGACCATCGCGGCCGAGGACATCCTGCACGATCTCGG
>DASXKG010000605.1:0-3011 GCA_036496965.1 Variovorax sp. | reverse complement strand
CGCTGTGCATTCGCTTCCTGGCGGGGCGCAGCGCGCCGGTTGCCGTCGAGAATCCGCGCCAGGTGTCCGCCTACCGCTATCCGACCAGCTACGGGCCGCGCGCGCCAACCTTCTCGCGTGCAGCGCTGGCCGAGATCGGCGGCGGCAAGACCGCACTGTTCATCTCGGGGACCGCGAGCATCGTCGGCCACGAGACCCTGCATCTCGGCGACGTCGAGGCGCAGACCCGGGAGACGCTGCGCAATCTGGCCGCGGTGATCGGCGCCGCCAACGCACGAACCACCGCCCGGTTCGCGCTGGCCGACCTGGATTGCGTGGTCTACGTGCGCCATCCGTCCGACGCGCCGCGCGTGCGCCGGGTGCTCGAAGCCGCGCCGGACGCGAACGCAGCGCTGCTCGGCCGGGCGGTCTTCCTGGAAGCGGACATTTGCCGCCAGGACCTGCTGGTCGAGATCGAAGCCCACGCAGTCGCCGATGGCGCCCTGCGCGCCTGACGCCGACCCGAGCGCGCGATGAACCTGCTGCTCCGCCTCGGCCTGACCCTGGTTTTGGCGCTGCCGCTCTATGCCCTCCTCGCGTTTCTCGGCGCGATCTCGCTGGCCTGGAACCTGGTCGCGATGCTGCTCTACCCCTTGCTGCCCATGCCCAGCGGGCGGGCGCTCGGACGCCGCGTGATCGCACGCGCCTATCGCTGCTTCTGGGCAGTTGCCTCCGCCAGCGGCATGATGCGCATCGACGCCGACTGCCTGGACAGCCTGCGCGACGAGCGCGGCCTGATCCTGGTCGCCAACCATCCGACCATGCTGGACGCCCTGCTGCTGGTGGCACACCTGCCGCGCAGCGCCTGCATCATGAAGGCCGACCTGATGCGCAACATCTTCCTGGGGGCCGGCGCGCGGCTGGCGCGCTACATCCGCAACGATTCGGCGCGCACGATGGTCCGGCTGGCGGTCGAGGACCTGAAGAACGGCGGGCAACTGGTGATCTTTCCCGAGGGCACGCGCACCGTCACCCCGCCGCTCAATACCTTCCGGCCCGGCGTGACGCTGATCGCCAAGCTGGCGCAGGCCCCGATCCAGAGCGTCTTCATCGACACCGACTCGCCCTATCTGCGCAAGGGCTGGCCACTGTGGCGCGTGCCGCCGCTACCGCTGGTGTTCACGCTGCGCCTGGGCGAGCGCTTCGCACCGGCGCCTGACAGCGCCGCCCAGCTGCGCCAGATCGAAAGCTACTTCCGCCAATCCATGGAACAGCGTGCCCCCGAGGCACAGCCCGAATGTCAGCAGCCTCGCGCACCCACCTTGTCCTGATTCCGAGCTTCGACACGGGTGAGCGTCTGTTCTCGACGGTGAGCGCGGCGCGCGCCCAATGGAACCCGGTATGGGTGGTGATCGACGGCAGCAGCGACGGCACCGGCGAACGGCTGCAGGCCATCGCGGCCTCGGATCCAGGACTGCGTGTCTGGCTGTTGCCGCACAACCAGGGCAAAGGTGCCGCGGTGCTGCATGGCCTGCAGGCGGCGCAGCAAGCCGGCTACACCCACGCGCTGACCATGGATTCCGACGGCCAGCATCCGGCGCAGCTGATTCCGGCCTTCATGCAGGCCTCGCAGGCGCGCCCCGAGGCGATGGTGCTGGGCCGTCCGGTCTTCGATGACAGCGCCCCGCTCTTGCGCGTGCGCGGGCGGCGCGTGTCGAACGGCTGGACCCAGCTGGAAACCCTCTTCGCGGGCATCGGCGACTCGCTCTACGGCTTTCGCGTCTATCCGGTGGCCGAGCTGATCACCATCATGGAAGCCCAGCCCTGGATGCGCCGCTTCGACTTCGACACCGAAGCGGCCGTGCGCCTGGCCTGGCGCGGCGTGAAGCCGATCAACCTCGACGCCCCGGTGAAGTACCTCAGCGCGGAGGAAGGCGGCGTTTCGCATTTCCGCTATGGGCGCGACAACCTGCTGCTGAGCTGGATGCACACCCGGCTGATGCTGGAGTTCATCGTCCGCCTGCCGGGCCTGCTGCTGCGCAAGCTGCGCGGGGCGCCGCCGTTTCAGCCCTGAGCTGCCGCTGCGCTAAATCATCCCGCCATTGATCGAGATCACCTGGCCCGTGATGTAAGCCGCTTCGTCACTGGCCAGGAAGCCCGCCAACGCCGCCACCTCGTCCGGGGTCCCGGCACGCTTGGCCGGCACCATCTGGTTGATCAGCGCCGCATCGAAGACCTGGTCGGCCATCGGCGAGGCGATGATCCCCGGCGCGATCGCGTTGACCGTCACGCCGCGGGCCGCCACTTCGAGCGACAGCGCCTTGGTCGCGCTGTTCAGCGCGCCCTTGGCGGCGGCGTAGTTGACCTGGCCTCGATTGCCGGTGAGCGAAGCCACCGAGGAGATGTTCAGGATGCGCCCCCAGCGCGTGCGCAGCATCGGCAGCAAGAGCGGCTGGGTGACGCGGAAGAAGCCGTTGAGCGAGACGTCGATCACCTTGTGCCACTGCTCGGGCCGCATGCCCGGCAGCACTGCGTCGTCGTGCACGCCGGCGTTGTTGACGATGATTTGCACCGGGCCGCCTTGCAGCAGGCGCTCGCAAGCCTCGCGTGCGCCCTCGTCGCTGCGCAGATCGAACACCGCGCACTCGGCCTGGCCGCCCTCGGCCGCAATGGCCGCCGCCAGCTGCGCCACGGCTTCGGGCCGCGAGTTGGCATGCAGCAGCACGGTGGCGCCGTCGCGCGCCAGCCGTCTGGCAATGGCCGTGCCGAGCGCGCCGCTGGCGCCGGTGATCAATGCCCGTTTTCCAATAAGGCTCATGCCCTGCTTTCCATGGTGAGCGGCTGGTTGAGGACGACGACCGCGCGCCCTTCGCCCAGCGGCCGGCCCTGCGCGTCCCGCACGGCGAATTCATAGAGGATCTGGCTGGCATCGCCGGCGCTGCGCCGCGCATGAATGTGCAAGGGGCCTTCGATGTCGTCGATGCGCGCGACCGACAGCCGCACGTTGCGCGCACTGGCGAGGAAGCCCGCCG
>DASXKG010000604.1:0-7647 GCA_036496965.1 Variovorax sp. | reverse complement strand
CAAGGCCGAGCGCGAGTTGCCCGTGGTGTGGGCGGTGTGCAAGGGATCGTTCGTCAACAAGGCGATCCTGGTGCCGGCCGCACTGGCCATCGGCACCTGGCTGCCTTGGCTGGTGACGCCGCTGCTGATGGTGGGCGGGGCCTTCCTGTGTTTCGAGGGCTGCGAAAAGCTGGCCCACAAGTTCCTGCACGGCGATGCCCACGCGCCCGAGCCGGTGTCGCTCGAGGAGGCCGTTGCTGGAGAGGGCGTCGACGCGGCGGCGCTCGAGAAGGACAAGGTCAAGGGCGCCGTGCGCACCGACTTCATCCTCTCGGCCGAGATCATCGCCATCACCCTGGGCACGGTGCAGGGCCAGCCCTTCCTCACGCAACTGTCGGTGCTGGTGGGCATCGCCATCGTCATGACGATCGGCGTGTATGGCCTGGTGGCCGGCATCGTGAAGCTGGATGACGCCGGGCTCTATCTGAGCCAGCGCGACGGCGCGGCCGCCCGCGCGCTGGGCCGCGGCCTCCTCGCACTGGCCCCCTGGCTGATGAAGGGTCTGTCGGTGGCGGGCACCGTGGCCATGTTCCTGGTCGGCGGCGGCATCCTGGTCCATGGCCTGCCGGCCTTGGCCCAGGCCATCGAGGCCCGGGTCGGACAGTTCGGTGGTGCCGCCGGCGCCCTGGGCTCGATGGCCGCCAATGCCGGGGTCGGCGTGATCGCCGGTGCGATCGTACTGGCGGCCGTGGAAGCCGCCAAGCGAATGCGGCGCCGGGTGCGCTGATCGGCCCGGCTTTGGGTTCCAATACACTTTCTGCCGCCGCCTCCGGGCGGGCGCTCCTCGAAGCATTGCCAGCATCCAGACCGAAAACCATGGACTTTCCACGCCCCCGATTCCTCGCCCTGTGCCTGCATGCCGCCGCACCATGGCTGCTGGCGGCTGCCGCCAGCACCGCGGCAGCCCAGCAGGCGGACAACAGCCAGTTTCCTGCCGCGGCCGTCGGTTTCCTGAGCCAGGAATTGCCGCAGATGGAAACGGCGATCAAGGAGCGCGACGGCGACTACTTCCGGGACGCGACCAGCCGCATGCTGGACTTCTCGGAAAGCTGGGGCTTCAAGACGCACGAGAACCCGGCGCTGGCGAACTACGCGGTGTGCACCGAACCGGTGTCGGACTTCCTGGTGGTCGGCATGTGCCGCATCCTGCCCACCAGCGATGCCTGCGAACCCGGCTTGCCGGCGCGCTTCACCAGCAACCTCCAGAAGTGCCGCGAGATCGCTGCGCGGCAATAGGCCCCCGCGCGCGCCTCGCGCTCAGGCGTTTTTCAGGCCTTGCAGCGTCTGCAGCAACACCACCCGCGCCTGGCCGAGCACCATGCCCTTCCATTCGTCGTTGTCGCAGTAGAAGGCGTCGCGCACCCCTTGGCGGATGGCGCGTTGCTGCTCGGCCGGCGCTTCGGGATGGCGGCGCAGCCAGGTGTCGGCGCGCAGGGCGGGCATGACCTGCTGGTCGGGCAGGGTGCCGAATTCGAGGCCCATCAGCGAGGCGCTGGCTCGAGGGCATTCGTCATGGATCACCGACACGACCGGACCCGACACGTCCGCCGAAGCGGATTCGCCGGCGATGAAGGGTGCGAACACGTCCGCGCCCCACCAGGCGCGGGCCTGCGCCAAGTCGGCCGGTGTGTTGCGGCCGGCGTAGATCTTCTCGCCGTGGCCGTAGGGGCCGAGGCCGGTGTGGACGTCGATCCAGCCGATGTGGGTGGCGGCGGCGCCGTGCTTGCGCGCAATGCCGCGGATGGTGCGGTTGCTCCAGGAGGGCGCCTGGCCGCCATAGAACACGCCATCGGGCGAGCTGTACTGGCCGGAACTCACCGCCGCCTTGAAGGCCCGCTGGCCGTGCTCGGCGATGTAGGCCGCCATCGCGGCCTCGTCGGCGGCGCTCGGCGGCCAGGTCGCGGGCAGCACGAAGGGCTCGACCTCGGCATAGGCGGCATTGACGGGCAGGGGCGCGTCGAAGCGGATGTGATTGCGATTCAGGTCGATGTTGTCTTCGTTGGTGCGGTGCAGGTGCGAAAAGCCGTGCGGGTTCACCGCATGCACCAGCAGCAGGCCGACACCCGCCTGTTCGAGGCGCGCCAGCAGATCGGCATCGTGCAGGGCGGCGACCTGGCAGCCCGAGCCGCAGAAGCCTTCCGGCCCGTGCGTGCCCGAGGTGACGATCAGCAGCTTGCCGGCGTTCGGCGAGCCCAGGTAGGCCGTGTCGGTGGCCAGCGTTTCGCCGAGCGCGCCGCGGTGCGCCTCGAGCACGAAGGACTCGATCTGCGCGCCGCGCGCGGCGGCGGCGTCCAGGAACTTGCGCCTGGCCTCGGCATAGCTGCCGGAAAAAAAGCGGGTGGCTGAGCTGATGTACATGGTTTGTCCTTTGCGAATCCTGTCAGGTCGTTGCATGGGCGCCGACGGCGTCGATGTCCCTGCCCGTGAAGTCCTCGAGCCAGAGCAGGCCCAGGAGCGACGCCGCCGTCATGGCCAGCAGGTACCACGCCGGTGCCAGCTTGCTGCCGGTGGCATTCACCAGCCAGGTCGAGATGAAGGGGGAGAAGCCGCCGAACAGCGCCACGCCGACGCTGTAGACCAGCGACATGCCGCTGGCGCGCACGTGCTTGGGAAACATCTCGGGCAGCATCGTGATGCCCGGCACCGTCTGAATCACCAGCGCGACGCTCAGCACGCCGAGCACCGTGAACAGCACCGCCGGCGTCGGCGAGTGATTCAGCCAGAGGAAGCCCGGATAGATCAGCAGCGCCAGCGCGATCCGGCTCCAGAGGATGAGCGGCTTGCGGCCGGCGCGGTCGGACCACTTGCCCACCAGCGGTGCCAGCACGAAAGGCACCAGCCCGGTGAGCGCGGCGCCGAACAGGGCCACCGTCGGCGCCATGCCGAGTTCGCGGATCGCGTAGGTGGGCAGGTAGAAGGTGCCGACATAGGCCCCGGTGGTGCCGCCGGCGACGCTCAGGATCGCTGCCAGCACCGTCTTGCCGTGCTTGCTGCACAGTTCGGCCAGGCTGCCGCGGCGCGGCGCCGCTGGCGTGTGCTCGACCGTGGCCTCGGTGACGAGCGTTTCCTCGAGATGGCGGCGGATGTACATGCCGACCGGCGCGATGACCATGCCCATGAAAAACGGCACCCGCCAGCCCCAGCTTTCCAGCGCCTGCTGCGACAGCAGCGCCGACAAGGCACCCACGGTGACCGCGCCCATGAGGATTCCCAGGCCCTGGCTGCCGAACTGCCAGCTCGCCATGTAGCCGCGCTCCGAGGGCCGCGCATGCTCGACCAGCAGGGTGGTGGAGGCGCCGACTTCGCCGCCGGCGGAAAAGCCCTGGATCAGCCGTGCCAGCACCATCAGCAGCGGCGCCGCGACGCCGATCTGTGCATAGGTGGGCGCCAGCGCGATCAGCGCGCAGCCCAGCGCCATCAGGAAGATCGTGAGCGTCATCGCCTTCTTGCGGCCATGGCGGTCGGCGTAGGCGCCGATGACGATCCCGCCCAGCGGCCGCATGATGAAGCCGACCCCGAAGCTGGCCACGGTCAGCAGGATCTGGCCATAGGAACTGAAATTGGGGAAGAACAGCTTGCCGATGATCAGCGTCAAGAAACCGTAGACGGTGAAGTCGAAGAATTCGAGGGCATTGCCGATGGTGGTGGCAACAATCGTCTGGCGCCTGCTCTGGGGCGCTCGAAGGGTGGCGTGGGGCATCAGGGCGGTTCGGTCTGGATTTGAGGGCACGCGCATGCTAGAGGCGCACGCCGATCATGAAAAGACAATAATTTAGGTTTGTTGATAATTGTTAGTTTTCATGAAGCCCAACCAGTTGCTGGCTTTCGTGGCGGTCGTCGAACAGATGAGCATCCGGGGCGCGGCCCGGGCGATCGGCATCTCGCAGCCGGCCGTGACGAAAATCGTGCGCGAGCTGGAGCGTGAGCTCGGCGCAGCGCTGGTCGAACGCAGCGTCAAGGGCGTCCGCCTGACCCCCTGCGGCGAAGCCTTCGCGCCGCGCGCCCGGCTGCTGCTCGCCGACATGCGGCGCGCCCGCGACGAGATCGTGCAGATTCGCGACGGCGCGACGGGCCATGTGAGCGCCGGCCTGAGCACCTCGGTGGCGCTGACGGTGATGCCCGCGGCCTACAAGGCCTTTCACGCCCGCTGCCCCTCGGTCGACGTTCACTTTTCCGAATCGGTGCTGGCGCGGATGCTCTTGCGCTTGCGCGATGGTCAGCTCGATCTGGTGTTCGCGCATGCCATGCCCGGCATGCTCGGGCCGGAGTTCGAGGCGGTTGACCTGTTCCCGGTGAAACTGGCCGTGGGCGCGCGCGTCGGCCATCCGCTGGCCGACAGTGCCTCCCTGCGCGAGCTGTTGGCCGCGGAATGGGTGGCGCCGGGCAACGGCGAAACCGACCGCGCCACGGTGGAGGCGCTGTTCTCCGGCTTCGGGCTGAATCCGCCGCCGCGCATGATGCTCGGCGAGTCGATCACTATGGCCCTGGGCCTGGTCGGCCAGACGGATCTGGTCGGCCTGTTCGTCGAGCCGCTGGTCGAGCGCTCGTTCGAGCACCATGGCATCCGCCGCGTCGACGTGCAGGAGGAGCTTCCCACGCTCCAGGTGTGCGTGATCAAGCTCCGCGACCACCGCCTGACGCCCGCCGCGCAGCAGCTGGTCGAATGCGTGGAGCTGGCTGCGAGCGCGGCACGCTCGGCGGCTCAGGCGTAGCGCTTGAGCATCGCCTCGGTGTTGGTCTTGCGGTCGGCATTCATCGTCTGCACGTGCGGGCGCTGGTTCATGCGCTTCAGGTAGTCGCGTGCGGGCGGCAGCACTTCGGCCAGGATGTCCTCGCCGTAGATGATCTTGGTTGCGTTGGCAACGATCGGCAGGTGCGTGATCGCGGCGCAATCCGCCAGCGTGAATTGCTCACCGGCGATGAAGGGGGCGTCGAAGCGGGCCAGCTTGCCGAAGGCGGCGCTGTTCTTGCGCAGGGCCTTGGCTGTCTTCTCCTTGAGCCCGTCGCTGACCTTGCCGCCGAAGAAGGACTCGGGATAGAGGTTGCGCGCCACCAGTTCGAGGTGCAGTTCCAGGTACAGCGTCAGCTCGCGCACCTTGGCCGCGGCGTAGGGGTCGGCCGGCAGCAGCGGAACCTCGGGGTAGGCCGCCTCGATGTATTCGTTGATGGCCGCCGATTCGCACAGCATGCCCTTGTCGGTCCGCAGGTAGGGTACCTTGCCGAGCGGCGAGGCGGCCAGGTCGGTCTCGCCGATCCAGGCCAGTTCCTCATCGAAGCGCACGTTCTTTTCCAAGAGCGCCAGCTTGACCTTGTTGTAGTAGTTGCTCGCCGCAAAGCCGATGAGGGTCAACATGGGAGGTCTCCGGTCGTTTTGGTATGAAGCGCATTTTGCCGCGCGCCAATGCGAGGCCGTTCTGCGGTAACTTCAGGGCTATGCCAAATCCACCCATCGAAATCGAAACCGGCCCAAATCCCGTGGCCACCGTCATGGTCATGCACGGCCTCGGCGCCGACGGCAACGACTTCGTGCCGATTGCCCGCGAACTCAACCTGTCGGCCATCGGCCCTGTGCGTTTCGTGTTTCCGAATGCGCCGGTGATCCCGGTGACCATCAACGGCGGCTATCGAATGCCGGCCTGGTACGACGTCCTCGGCGCCGACCTCGCCAAGCGCGAGGACGAAACGGGACTGCGCCGCTCGCAGGCGGCGCTCGAGGCGCTGCTCGCCAACGAGAAGGCGCGCGGCATCCCGCCCGGCAAGACCGTGATCGCCGGCTTCTCGCAGGGCTGCGCCATGGCCTTCATGACCGGTCTGCGCCACGCCGAAACGCTGGCCGGCATCGTCGGACTGTCGGGCTACCTGCCGCTGCCGGCGAGCACCGCCGCCGAGGCGAGCCCGGCCAACCGGAAGACACCCATCTTCCAGGCCCACGGGCAGCGTGACGGCGTGATCCAGATCCCGCGCGCCATCCAGAGCCGCGATGCGCTCCGGGCCCTGGGCTGGGAGGTCGAATGGCACGAATACCCGATGGAACATTCGGTTTGCATGGAGGAAATTGCCGACCTGAACCATTTCCTGCTGCGCGTCCTGGCCTGAATTCCGAGCGCCGAGGGCGGGGTCCCGCCGTCGAAAACGCGCGGGATCCTGGGTGCAAGCAGCTTTTTTTCGGCCGTGCTACCTTCCAGCCCCACAGAAGAAGGGATGGGTGATATCAACATGAGCACTTTCAAGGAGCGCCTGGACGCGCTCTCGCCCGCGCGGCTGAAGGGAGTACGGCGCGGGATCGAGAAGGAGAGCCTGCGCGTGCTGCCTGACGGCAAATTGGCGCTGACGCCGCATCCGGAGGCGCTCGGCTCGGCGCTCACGCATCCGCACATCACCACCGATTTCAGCGAATCGCAGCTGGAGCTCATCACTGGCGCCCATCTCGACGTCGAGGTGGCCCTGGAAGAACTGGTGCGGGTCCATCAGTTCACCTACCGGGTGCTCGACCGCATGGGCGACGAGCGGCTCTGGGTCTCCAGCATGCCCTGCGGCCTGCCGACCGACGAGACCATCCCCATCGGCCGCTATGGCGCCTCGAACGTCGGGCGCGCCAAGAGCGTCTACCGCATGGGCCTGAGCCACCGCTACGGCCGGCGCATGCAGACCATTTCGGGCATCCACTACAACTGGTCGCTGCCCGATGTGTCGAGCGAGCAGTATTTCGCCCTGATCCGCAATTTCCGCCGCCATGCCTTCCTGCTGCTCTACCTGTTCGGCGCCTCGCCGGCCGTGTGTTCGAGCTTCGTCGACGGCCGCCCGCACGAGCTGCAGCCGCTCGGCGAGGGCAGCATGCACATGCCGCACGGCACCTCGCTGCGCATGGGCCGGCTCGGCTACCAGAGCGAGGCCCAGGCCTCGCTCGCCGTGAGCTACAACAGCCTGGACGGCTATGGCGCGTCGCTGCAGGATGCGCTGACCCGGCCCTGGCCGGCCTACGAGGCGATCGGCATCCGCAACCTCGGCGGCGACTACAACCAGCTGGCCACCAGCCTGCTGCAGATCGAGAACGAGTTCTACGGCACGATCCGGCCCAAGCGCGTGATCTATCCCGGCGAGCGCCCCTTGCATGCCCTGCGCGAGCGAGGCGTCGAGTATGTCGAGGTGCGGCTGATGGACCTCGATCCCTTCGAGCCGGTGGGCATCAACGCGCAGACCATGCGCTTTCTCGACGTCTTCCTGCTGCATTGCCTGCTCGCCGACAGCCCATCGGACACGCGCGACGAAATCGCCGACCTGGCGCACAACCAGCACCTCACGGCGGCGCGCGGACGCGAAGCCGGCCTGCGCCTGCGCCGTGGCGGGCGCGAGCAGACGCTGCTCGAGTGGGGTGCGGAACTGCTCGAGCAGTTCGCATCGATCGCCGCGGTGCTCGACGCCGCGTACGGCGGATCGCTGCACGCCGAGGCGGTGCAGGCCGGCGCGGCGGCGTTGCGCGACCCGGCCCTGCTGCCGTCGGCGCGGGTGCTGGCGGCGACGAAAGCCCATGGCGATTCCTTCACTGCCTTCATTCGCGAGCGCTCGGCGCAAACGCGCGACACCTTGCTGGCGCTGCCTTTCAGCGCC
>DASXKG010000603.1:0-18290 GCA_036496965.1 Variovorax sp. | reverse complement strand
TTGACGTCGTCCAGGTCGAGCACCGCCTGCTTGTTCTCGAGCTTGAGCGGCAGGTGGGCGGCGATGGTGTCGGCCAGACGGCCCGCATCGTCGATGCTCGAGATCGAGGTCAGGATCTCGGGCGGGATCTTCTTGTTGAGCTTCACGTACTGGTCGAACTGCTGCATCACCGCGCGGCGCAGCGCCTCGACCTCGGTGCCCTTCTGGGCCGCGGCCTCGACGAGCTCGACCGGCGTCACGTTGGCGGTGAAATGCGTCTCGCCGTCATCGATGCGGTTGACGCGGGCGCGCTGCTGGCCCTCGACCAGCACCTTCACCGTGCCGTCGGGCAGCTTGAGCATCTGCAAAATGGTCGACACGCAGCCAACCTCGAACATGTCCTCGACCGAGGGCTCGTCCTTGGCGGCGGCCTTTTGCGCCACCAGCATGATGCGGCGCTCGGCTTCCATGGCCAGTTCGAGCGCCTTGATGCTCTTCGGGCGACCGACGAACAGCGGAATCACCATGTGGGGGAACACGACCACGTCGCGCAACGGCAGGAGCGGCAGGTCGAGTTCGGTGGCAGGCAGGGGGGTATGACCGGACATGGGAATCCTTTACTTGATCATGGAAAGATGGTCGGCCGCGGCAGCTTTTCAAGGCCGCGGGCACGATGTTCGACCCAGGCGCCGGACGACTTCCTGTGGAAAGGGGCCGGCTGGTCCTTCATTCAGGCTTTCTTGGCCGCCTCGCGGTAGACCAGCAAGGGCGGCTTGTTCTCGTCGATCGTGGACTCCTCGACCACGACCTTGTCGACGTTGGTGGCGTTCGGCAGTTCGAACATGGTGTCGATCAGCGACTGCTCCAGGATCGAGCGCAGCCCGCGCGCGCCGGTCTTGCGCGCCAGCGCCTTGCGCGCGATCGCCTTGAGCGCTGCGGGGCGGATCTCGAGGTCGACGCCTTCCATCTGCAGCAGCTTGGTGAACTGCTTGACCACCGCATTCTTCGGCTCGGTCAGGATCTGCACCAGGGCATCCTCGCTGAGCTCGGCCAGCGATGCCACCACCGGCATGCGGCCGACCAGTTCGGGAATCAGGCCGAACTTGATCAGGTCCTCGGGCTCGACCTCGCGGAACACCTCGGTGATGCTGCGCTGCTTCTTGCTCTTGACCGAAGCGCCGAAGCCGATGCCCGAGGCCTCGGTGCGGTTCTCGATCACTTTCTCGAGCCCCGCGAAGGCGCCACCGCAGATGAACAGGATGTTGGTGGTGTCGATCTGCAGGAAGTCCTGGTTGGGGTGCTTGCGCCCGCCCTGCGGCGGCACGCTGGCCATCGTGCCTTCGATCAGCTTGAGCAGGGCCTGCTGCACGCCCTCGCCCGACACGTCGCGCGTGATCGAGGGGTTGTCGGATTTGCGCGAGATCTTGTCGATCTCGTCGATGTAGACGATGCCGCGCTGGGCCCGCTCGACCTCGTAGTTGCAGCTCTGCAGCAACTTCTGGATGATGTTCTCGACATCCTCGCCGACGTAGCCGGCCTCGGTCAGGGTGGTGGCATCGGCCATGACGAAGGGCACGTCGAGCATGCGCGCCAGGGTCTGCGCCAGCAGGGTCTTGCCGGATCCGGTCGGGCCGATCAAGAGGATGTTGCTCTTGCTGAGCTCGACGTCGTCGCCCTTGGCCTTTTCCTTGTGGCGCAGCCGCTTGTAGTGGTTGTAGACCGCCACCGACAGCATGCGCTTGGCCGGCTCCTGGCCGATCACGTAGTTGTCGAGGTTGGCCTTGATCTCCAGCGGGGTCGGCAGGTCGCTGCGCGCCTCGCGCGCCTCCTCGCCGGCCGGCAGCTCGTCACGGATGATTTCGTTGCAGAGATCGATGCATTCGTCGCAGATGAAGACCGACGGTCCGGCGATCAGCTTCTTCACCTCGTGCTGGCTCTTGCCGCAGAACGAGCAGTAAAGCGTTTTTTCGCTGGAGGAGCCTTTTTTCTCGGCCATGGGCAAATGCCTCGTAACAGGGGTTTAACAATGATAGCGAAGAAGAAAGCCCACAAACCCGTTGCTGGCCTGAAGAAAAACGGCGCTTTCCCGAAGGAAAGCGCCGTTGTTGCGGGGCCGCCTCAACAAGGAGCGTTTCGCCAGACCGAGACACGCCTCAGGCGCGCTTGGCGATCACCTGGTCGATGAGGCCGTATTCCTTGGACTCGTCGGCAGTCAGGAAGTAGTCGCGCTCGGTGTCGCGGGCGATCTTCTCGAAGGACTGGCCGGTGCGCTCGGCCAGGATGCGGTTCATCTGCTCGCGCGTCTTGAGGATGTCGCGGGCGTGGATCTCGATGTCCGTGGCCTGGCCGCGGGCGCCGCCCAGCACCTGGTGAATCATGATCTTCGAGTTGGGCAGCGAGAAACGCTTGCCCTTCTCGCCGGCGGCCAGCAAGAAGGCGCCCATGCTGGCGGCAAAGCCGATGCACAGCGTGGACACATCGGGCTTGATGAACTGCATGGTGTCGTAGATCGCCATGCCGGCGCTGACGCTGCCGCCCGGGGAGTTGATGTAGAACGAGATGTCCTTGTCCGGGTTCTCGCTCTCGAGGAACAGCAACTGGGCCACCACCAGATTGGCGGTCTGGTCGTTGACTTCGCCGACCAGGAAGATCACCCGTTCCTTGAGCAGGCGCGAATAGATGTCGTAGGACCTCTCGCCGCGGCCCGACTGCTCGATGACCATCGGCACCATGCCGAGGCCCTGAATTTCCTGTGCGCTCATGTTTGCTCTCCAGAGGGGTTTTGACGGTACAGAGGCCAATTGGGGCTGGCTCGGTGAAGCACAAGCCCCATCATCGCCCAGGCCGCCCGGCTCAGCCTTGCTGGGCCATCAGTTCGTCGAAAGAGACCGATTTGGCATGGACCTTGGCCTTGGCGAGCACGAAATCGGTCACGTTGTTCTCGATCACCACCGCCTCGACCTCCGCCAGGCGGCGGTTGTCGCTGAAGTACCAGCGCACCACGTCGGCCGGCTTCTCGTAGCTGGCGGCCAGTTCGTCGATGTGCGCCTTGATCTGCTCGGGCTTGGCCTGCAGGTTGTTGGCACGCACCAGTTCGGCCACCACCAGGCCCAGGCGCACGCGGCGCTCGGCCTGGGGGCGGAACACGTCGTCGGGGATCGGCGCCTTGTCGGCGTCCTTGATGCCGCGCTGCTTGAGCTCGGCGCGGGCGCCTTCGACCATGCGGTCGACCTCGGCCTGGACGCTCGAATTCGGCAGGTCGAGTTCGGCATTCGCGATCAGCGCGTCCATCACCGCGTTCTTGTTGCGCGCCAGCAGGCGGAACTTGACCTCGCGCTCCAGATTGCGCTTGATGTCGGCGCGCAGGCCTTCCACGGTGGCGTCGGCGATGCCGAGCGACTTGGCCAGCTGTTCGTTGACTTCGGGCAGGTGCGAGGATTCGACCTTCTTCACCGTGACCATGAAATCCGCCTGTTTGCCGGCCACGTCCTTGCCGTGGTAGTCGGCCGGGAACGAGAGCGGGAAGGTGCGGCTGTCGCCGGCCTTCAGGCCGCGCACCGCATTCTCGAATTCCTTGAGCATCTGGCCCTCGCCGACGATGAACTGGAAGTCGTCGGCCTTGCCGCCCTGGAAGGTCTCGCCGTCGATCTTGCCTTCGAAGTCGACGCTCACGCGATCATCTTCCTGCACCACGGCGTCTTGCGCGCGCTGGGCAAAGGTGCGGCGCTGCTTGCGCAGGATGTCGAGCGTCTTGTCGATGGCCTGGTCGCCGACTTCGGTGTCGAGCTTCTCGACATCGGCGTTCGCCAGGTCGCCGATCTTGACTTCCGGGAAGACCTCGAAGACCGCGTCGAAGGCCAGTTCGCCCTCGGGCGCGCCTTCCTTCTCGGTGATGCGCGGCTGGCCGGCCACGCGCAGCTTGGCTTCGTTGGCCGCCTGCGAGAAAGCCTCGCCGACCTTGTCGTTCATGACCTCGTAGTGGATCGAGTAGCCATAGCGTTGCGCCACCACGTTCATCGGCACCTTGCCGGGGCGAAAGCCGTCCATCTTGACGGTGCGGGCCAGCTTCTTGAGGCGCGAATCGACCTCGGACTGGATGGTGCCGACGGGCAAGGTCAGCGTGATCTTGCGTTCGAGCTTCTCGAGGGTTTCAACGTTCACGGTCATTGGGGTCTTCCTTGTGAGGGTCTTCTTGTGCTGGTGCGCGGGGCCGGACTCGAACCGGCACGTTCTTGCGAACGTCAGGACCTAAACCTGGTGCGTCTACCAATTTCGCCACCCGCGCCAGTACCAGTTTCTGTTTCAGTTTTTCGGTGAATTCGAAGGCGGGGGAAAGCCCGCATTCGCCAAAATTCCGGCCGGCGCTCCGAGGGCGAGCACCCTGCCTGAAATTGGACAACCGCGCATTTTAAGCGCTAACCGCGGGGGGCTCGAGACGCGGCGGGCCGCTACGTGCGTTGCCCCAGTTCCACCAGGCGGTTGCCGGGAATCTCGAAGTAGTCGGAGGCGCGCCCGGCGTTGCGCTGCAGCCAGCTGAAGAAGGCCCGGCGCAGCGCGCTCATGCCGAGCAGGTCCTCGCCGACGGATGTCCGCGAGACGAAGTACGAGGTGCTCATCGATTCGCAGGCCAGGCCCTTCTGGTAGGCCAGGATGCGCACGAATTCCGGCACGTCCGGCCGCTCCATGTAGCCGTGGCGCGCGGTCACGATCCAGACGCCGCTGCTGATGTATTCCGCCTCGATGCGCTGTCGCGCGTCGACGCGCGGCGTGTTGCAGGCCAGCACCCGCAGCATGATCACCTGCTCGTGCAGCACCTGGTTGTGCTTGAGGTTGTGCAGCAGGGCATGGGGCACCGCTTCGGGGTCGGGATTGAGGAAGACCGCCGTTCCGCGCACCCGGTGCGGCATGTTCAGCTCCAGCGAATGGATGAACGGCACCAGCGGCAGCCGTTCGGCCGCCGTGGCCTCCAGCCCGAGGCGCCGCCCCTTGGCCCAGGTGGTGAAGATGACCGCCACGAAGGCCGCCACCGCCAGCGTGAGCCAGCCGCCTTGCAGGATCTTCAGGCTGTTGGCGACCACGAAGGTGACGTCGACGGCGGCGAAGACCAGCACGCCGATCAGCACCGCCGCACGGTTCCAGCGCCAGAGGCGCCAGGCGACCAGGCCGGTCAGCAGCGTGGTGGTCACCATCGTGATCGACACCGCGATGCCATAGGCCGCCGACAGGGCGTCCGAACTGCGAAAGCCCAGCACCAGCATCAGCACGCCGAACATCAGCAGCCAATTGACGGTCGGCAGGTAGATCTGGCCGATGGCCAAGCCCGAGGTCTGCACGATCCGCATGCGCGGCAGGTAGCCCATGCGCATCGCCTGCGCGGTGAGCGAGAAGGCGCCCGACACCACCGCCTGCGAAGCGATCACGGTCGCCATCGCGGCCAGGATGACCATCGGCAGCACGGCCCAGGCCGGAAAGAGCCGGAAGAAGGGGTTGTCGATCGCCGCCGGATTGCCGAGCACCAGCGCACCCTGGCCGAAGTAGTTGAGCGCCAGCGCGGGCAGCGCGATGAAGAGCCATGCCAGACGGATCGGCCGGGGGCCGAAATGCCCCATGTCGGCATACAGCGCCTCGCCGCCCGTGAATGCCAGGAAGACGGCACCGAGCACCGCCAGCGACTGCGCACGATGGGCGATCAGGAAGCCGATCGCGCGGCGCGGATCGAGCGCCGCCAGCACCTGCGGCTGCTGCATCACCTGCAACAGGCCACCCAGCCCGATGACGACGAACCACAGCAGCATGACCGGCCCGAAGATCTTGCCGACCGCGCCGGTGCCCTTGCGTTGGACCGCGAAGAATCCGATCAGGATGGCGACGGTGATCGGGATCACGAAGGGTTGCAATCCCGGCTCCTGGACCTCCAGGCCCTCGACCGCCGACAGGATCGAGATGGCCGGCGTGATCAGGCTGTCGCCGTAGAACGTGGCAGCTCCCACCAGGCCCAGCACACCGATGGCATGCCAGATCCACGGCCGCGTTCCGGGACCGGCCGCCGCGTTGCTGGCCAGCGCCTGCAGCGCCAGGATGCCGCCCTCGCCGTCGTGGTCGGCGCGCAGCACGAACACCACGTACTTCAGCGTCACCACGAACATCAGGCCCCAGAAGATCAACGACAGCAGCCCCAGCACCGCATCCGGCGTGAAAGGCACGCCATGCTCGGGATTCAGCGTCTCCTTGAACGCATACAGCGGCGAAGTGCCGATGTCGCCAAACACCACGCCGAGCGCGGCGATCATCACGATCGGGCCGGCCGCCCGGTGCGGCTCGGCTCCACCGGAGTTGAGCTGCTGCGTTGTTGAATTCATGTTGCTGTGGGGTCGTCGAGGGGCCGATCGTACTGTGCGCTGCCGCACAATGCGCCGCGTGTCATCCCCGATCCTGCCCGTCCGCGCCGCCGCGCCGACCCACTACGAGAACTTCCCGGTCGCGTCCTGGCTCTGTCCGCCGCGATTGCGGCCACCGATCGCCGCCATCTACGCCTTCGCCCGCACGGCCGACGACATCGCCGACGAAGGCGACGCCACGCCGGCCGAGCGCCTGGCCGACCTGCGCGCCTTCGGCGCCGACCTGGCCGCGGTCGCTTCGGGCGTCCCGCCCTCGCCGCGCTGGCCCGAGGTCTTCGGACCGCTGGCCCACGCGATGCGCGACTTCGCGCTGCCCGAGCAGCTGCTGGCCGACCTGCTGTCGGCCTTTTCGCAGGACATCGCCAAGACCCGCGATCGCGCCGGCTATGCCGACCGCGCCGAGTTGCTCGACTACTGCCGGCGCTCGGCCAATCCGATCGGCCGGCTGCTGCTGCACCTGTACGGCGTCGACGACGCCATGGCGCTCGCCCAGAGCGATGCCATCTGCAGCGCCCTGCAGCTGATCAATTTCTGGCAGGACCTGAGCGTCGACCTGCCGCGCGGGCGCCGCTACCTGCCGGAAGCCGATTGCCGTGCCCATGGCCTCGCTGCCGGCGATTTCGGCCGCTTCAGGCCGCTGGCGGCCGCAGCCCCGCCCGCCCAGGCCATCGCACTGGTGGCGGACCAACTGGCCTGGGCGCGCGCCCTGATGCGCCAGGGCGCGCCCCTGGTGCATCGACTGCCCGGACGGGCGGGCTGGGAATTGCGTTTCGTGGTCCAGGGCGGCAGCCGCATCCTCGACAAGCTCGAAGCCCAGGACTGCGACAGCTTTTCGCGGCGCCCGAGCCTCGGCCGGTCCGATGCGCCGCTGCTGGCCTGGCGGGTCCTGCGGATGCGGAGACAATCACGGCCATGAAGAGTCCCGCACGATGAATCCCGAGCAGTACGTCCAGGAGAAGGCGGCTGCATCGGGCAGCAGCTTCTACTACGCATTCCTGTTCCTGCCCAAGCCGCGCCGGGCCGCCATCACGGCCTTCTACGCGTTCTGCCGCGAGGTCGACGATGTGGTCGACGAAGTGAGCGACCCGGGCGTCGCCGCCACCAAGCTGGCCTGGTGGCGCAGCGAGGTGGCGCAAGCCTTTGCGGGCGCACCGCACCATCCCGTGATGCAGGCCCTGATGCCGCACGCGGCCGCCTTTGGCATCGAGGAGCGGCAGCTGCACCAGATCATCGAGGGCTGCCAGATGGACCTCGACCAGACCCGCTATCTCGACTTCCCGGCACTGCAGCGCTACTGCCATCTGGTGGCCGGCGTGGTGGGCGAAGGCGCGGCGCGCATCTTCGGCCAGACCGATCCGCGCACCACCGACTATGCGCACAAGCTCGGCCAGGCGCTGCAATTGACGAACATCATCCGCGACGTGGGCGAGGACGCCCGGCGCGGCCGCATCTACCTGCCGGTCAACGAACTGCAGCAGTTCGATGTGAAGGCGCACGAGGTCCTGAACCGCGTGTATTCCGAACGCTTCATCGCGCTGATGAACTTCCAGGCCGAGCGGGCGCGCACGGCCTATGCCGATGCGCTGGCGCTCCTGCCCGCGACCGATCGACGCATGCAGAAGCCCGGCCTGATGATGGCCAGCATCTACCGCACGCTGCTGGACGAAATCGTGCGCGACAAATTCCAGGTGCTGGATCGGCGCGTGAGCCTGACGCCGGTGCGCAAGTTCTGGCTCGCCTGGCGCGTGCAGGCCCTGGGGAAACTCTAGCTTGAGCAGTGCGTCGCACCGCGTGGCGATCATCGGCGGCGGCTGGGCCGGCCTGGCCTGCGCGGTCGAGGCGACGCGCGCCGGCCACGCGGTCAGCGTCTTCGAAGCGGCACGCCGATGGGGCGGGCGCGCACGCACGCTGCCGGTCACGCTGCCGGGCGGTGCGGCCGCGGTGCTGGACAACGGCCAGCACATCCTGATCGGCGCCTACACCGAAACGCTGGCGCTGATGTCGCGCGTCGGCATCGACGTCGATGCCGTGCTCGAGCGCCTTCCCCTGTCGCTGCGTTTTCCCGACGGCAGCGGCTTCTCGCTGCCGTCCCTGCCGAGCTGGCTCGACCGCGCAACACGGCATGTGGCGCCGCTCGACGTGGTGGCGGGCGTGCTGCGCGCGCGCGGCTGGTCATGGAGCGACAAGCGATCGCTGCTTGCCACCTCGACCCGCTGGCAGGACCAGCGCTTCCGCTGCGGCGACGGCGACACGGTCGACATGCTCTGCCGCTCGCTGACGCCGCGGGTGCGTGCCGAGCTGACCGAGCCGCTGTGTCTGTCCGCGCTCAACACCGTGCCGGCCCAGGCCAGCGGCAAGGTCTTCCTGCGTGTGCTCGAGGACGCGCTGTTCAAGACGCCGGGCGGATCGCAGCTGCTGCTGCCGCGCGTCGACCTGGGCGCCCTCTTCCCCGAGGCCGCCGCCGATTGGCTGCGGCGCCAGGGCGCGCAAGCCGACGCCGGTCGGCGCGTACAGGGCATTGCACCGGATGGCGCAGGCTGGCGCGTCGACGATGCGTCCTTCGACCGCGTGGTGCTCGCCTGTGCGCCCTGGGACGCGGCACGCCTGATGGCCGAGCTGGATCCCGCCTGGAGCGCGTCGGCCGATGCGCTGCGGCACGAAGCCATCGCCACGATCTACCTGCAGGGCGGCATCAGTCTGCCGGCACCCATGCTGGCGCTGCGCTTCGGGCCACGCGCGCCGGCGCAGTTCGTGCTCGACCGCGGCCGGCTGGGCGGCGCGCATGGCTTGCTGGCCTTCGTGATCAGCGCCAGCCAGGGCGAGCGCGAAGCGCTGCAGGAACAGGTGCTCGAACAGGCGCGCGTGCAACTGGGAATGCGAAATCCGCAGCCCGTCGCCACCGTGGTCGAGCGCCGCGCCACCTTCGCCTGCACGCCCGGCCTGGTGCGACCGCCCATGCGACTGGCGCACGGCCTGCTGGCCTGCGGGGACTATGTCGAGGGCCCCTATCCGTCCACGCTCGAAGGCGCGGTGCGCAGCGCGCTGGCGGCGGCCGCTGCGCTCTGACTGGCCACGCGCGTGGGCTCAGCCTTCCAGCGCCCTGCAAAGCGCATGCAGGTTCGGCACGATCAGCTGCGGCCGCGTGCCCTCGGCCCAGGGACGTTCCTCGCGCTCCAGCCACGCGGCCTGCATGCCGGCATCGAGGGCACCGGCCACGTCGAGCGCCGCATCGTCGCCGACATGCAGCATGTCCTTGGGCAGCAGTCCGACCGACGCCGCGGCCGCACGAAAGATCGGCGGATGCGGCTTGCCGCTGCCGAAGGAGCGCGCGCTGAATGCGCTGCGAAACCAGCGGCCGACGCCCGCCAGATGCACGTCCGCATTGCCGTTGGAGATGGCCACCAGCGGATAGCGCTCGCTCAGCCACCGCAGTGCCGGCAAGGCATCGTCGTAGAGGGTGACCCGCTGCCGCTCGGCGAAGAAGGCGTCGAAGGCCGGATCGGCCAGCGCCGGATCTTCGCCCGCGCGGCGCAGCGCGCTGCGGATCGATTCGCGGCGCAGCGCGCTCAGGTCGTGCGCAAGGTCGGAGCGCTCCTGGGCCGTGGCTTCGCGCAGTTCGCGCAGCACGCCGGGCGTGAGCAACAGGTCCGCCGTCCTCGGTGCCTCGCGCAGCAGCCACTCGTGCAGCACGCGCTCGGCGCGTTCGATGGTGGGCCAGATCGGCCACAGGGTGTCGTCGAGGTCGAGCGAAATGGCGGCGATGCGTCGGACGTCGAGCGTCGGGGAGTCGGAGGGCATGACCGAGAATATCGCATGCCTTTTCGAGAAGAACCGCCCGCGGCGGACAACGCCCGCCAGCGCACCGCCGTCCTGTGGTGCAACCTGGGCTCCCCCGACGAGCCCACCGCGCGAGGCCTGCGTCCCTACCTGGCCGACTTTCTCGGCGACCCGCGCGTGGTCGAGATTCCGCGCCCCCTGTGGGCGCTGATCCTGCACGGCATCGTGCTGCGCGTGCGGCCGGCGAAGTCCGCGGCGAAGTACGCCCGCATCTGGACGCCGGAGGGTTCGCCGCTCAAGGTCTGGACGCGCAAGCAGGCGTTGCTGCTCGCCGGCTGGCTCGGCGAGCGCGGCCACCGGCTCCACGTCCGCGAAGCCATGCGCTACGGCCGGCCATCGATCGCCGGCCAGCTCGATCAGCTCAAGGCCGAAGGCGTGACCCGGGTGCTGCTGCTTCCGGCCTATCCCCAGTACTCGGCCACCACGACCGCGAGCGTGATCGACGCGGTCAATGCCTGGAGTGCGCAGGTGCGCCGGCTGCCGGAATTGCGCTTCGTCAACGACTACCACGACGAGCCGCTCTATATCGAAGCCCTGGCGCAAGGCGTGGAGCGGCACTGGAAGTCGAACGGTCGCTCCGACCAGTTGGTGATGAGCTTCCATGGCATTCCCGAACGCAACATCCGGCTCGGGGATCCCTACCAGGCGCAATGCCTGGCCACCGCGCGCCTGCTGGCCGAGCGGCTGCGGCTCACGCCGGCCCAGCACCGCGTGAGTTTCCAGTCGCGCTTCGGCCGCGCCAAATGGTTGCAGCCCTACACCGAGCCCACCCTGCGCGCACTCGGTGCAGCGGGCGTGGCCCAGGTCGATGTCATGTGTCCCGGCTTTCCGGCCGATTGCCTGGAGACGCTCGAGGAAATCGCCATGGAAGGCCGCGTGGCCTTCCTGCAGGCCGGTGGCAAGAGCTTCAACTACATCCCCTGCCTGAACGACAGTCCGGCCTGGATCACGGCGCTCAGTGCGATCGCGGAACGGCATCTGGCCGGCTGGCCTACCCGCGACTGAGCTTCACGCCGGCTTGGCCAGCAGCGCCTGGATGGCCCGCTCCATCTCGTCGTAGGCGCCTTCGCCGAACTGCTCGCGCTGCAACTGGCCCGATTTGTCGACCAGGTAGAAGGCCGGCCAGTACTGGTTGCCGTAGGCCTTCCAGGTGGCATAGCCGTTGTCCTGCGCCACCGGGTAGTGGATGCCCAGGCGCTGCACCGCCGAGGCCACGTTGCTGCTCAGCTTCTCGAAGGCGAACTCGGGCGTGTGCACGCCGACCACCACCAGCCCCTGGTCCTTGTAGCTTGCGTGCCAGCGCAGCACGTGCGGCAGGGTGTTGAGGCAGTTGATGCAGGTGTAGGTCCAGAAATCGACCAGCACCACTTGGCCGGCGAGGCCGTGCAGGGTCAACGGGTCGGAGTTGAACCACTTGTCCAGGCCGGTGAATTCCGGTGCCGCGCCCCGGTCGCCGAGCAGATCGGACGCTGCGGCCCATGCGGGCCAGGGAGTGCCGGCGGCGGCGCCCAGGGCCGCGGCGGAAAACTGGCGCCTCGAGAGTTGCTTCATGGCGGTTCCTTGTGCGAGCGAAGTCCTGTGCGGAGTTCGCTCGCCGCCGCGGCGATCGACTCAGTGTTTACCCTGACAGCCTCAAAACGCGCCCAGGAAATCGATCTTGCCCACAGGCACGCCCTTGTGGCGCAGCACGTCGTAGGCCGTGGTCAGGTGGAAGTAGAAGTTCGGCGTGGTGAACTGCAGCAGCATGCGCAAGGCCGGCACCTTCAGCTCGGTACCGCGCAGCTTCAATGTGATCTCGCGCGCCTCCTGGCCCTCGATCAGCGCCCGGTCGATCGAGTTCAGGAACTCGATCGTCTTGTGCACCCGGGCCTGCAGTTCCGCATAGGTGGTCTCGGTATCGGGAAAGCTCGGCGCCGTGATGCCGGCCAGCCGCGCCGCGCCGAGCTTGGCGGCATCGCTGGCGCTTTGCACCTGCCCGGCCAGGGTGAACATGTCCGGCGCCAGGCGCGCATTGACGAATTCGGTGGGATCGATGCCGGCGGACACTGCATGCGCCAGCGCCTTGTCGAGCACGTGGGCCAGCTGGCCGAGTCCGCGCGTGAACACCGGGACGGAAAGGTCGTAGAACGAGATCGCCATGGAATGAAGTCTCCGAGTGAATGGGCCGGGCCGATTGTGCGGCCTGCGCGATTCAGGCGCCGGAGGCGCGCACAAAGGCCTCGATCGGATCCAGATGGCCGCTCACGTTGAGCGCCGGCGCATGGCCGCAGCCGGGCACCTCGATGATCTGCAGGCGGCCCGCCGCACCCGGGCCCCGGGCGCCCATCTGCACCAGCGTCTCGGGCCGCACCAGGTCCGATTCGGCGCCGCGCAGGCACAGCACCGGCACCTCGATGGCGTCGTAGTGCCGCCAGAGCAGGTAGTCGTCGGGATGGGCGATGAACTGCCGGACCATCGCCGGGTCGTAGTGCGGCGTCACCCGGCCATCGGGCAGGCGCCGGGTCGAGGTCTCGGTCAGCCGGCGCCACTGGGCATCGCTGAGCCAGCCGTAGGGCTTGTAGACGGTGCGGAAGAACTGCTCCAGCTCGGCCACGGTGGCGAAGGCCGGCGGCTGCCCGGCATAGGCCCGGATGCGCTCGATGGCCTCGGCCGCCAGTTGCGGCGCGTTGTCGTTGAGCACCAGGCTGGCGATGCGCGGCTTCATGCGCGGCTCGGCCAGGCCGGCCGCACAGACCATGCCGATGGCGCCGCCCATCGAGGTGCCGACCCAGTGCAGCCGCTCCAGCGCGAGTTCGTCGCACAGCGCGGTCGCCAGGCGGGCGTAGAAGGACAGCTGGTATTCCTGGTCCGGCGCCGGGCTCCACTGGCTCAGCCCGCGCCCGATGGTGTCGGGACACAGCACGCGAAAGCCGCGCTCGGCGAAATGCAGCGCCAGTTCGTCCATGTCGCGGCCGGTGCGGGCCAGGCCATGCCAGGCCAGCACCACCGGACCCTCGCGCGGCCCCCAATCCATCCAGTGGATCTCCCGGCCCGCCAGCTGGGCGTAGTTCGAGCTCGGCATCATCGTTGGGCCCTCGCGCGCAACCGGCCGACGATGCCGGTCGGAAAATAGTAGACCGAGAGCACGAACAGCACCCCCAGCCAGAGCAGCCAGCGGTCCGGCGACAACAGGGCCGCCAGCAAGGGCACCCCGGCCAGGGCTTCGCTGGCGATGCGCAGCAGGTCCTGCAGGTAGCTTTGCGCCACCACGAACAGCACCGTGCCCACCAAGGCCCCGTAGATCGTGCCCATGCCGCCAATCACCACGATCAGCAGCACGTCGACCATGATCTCGAAGCTCAGCGAGGTGTCCGGTCCGTTGTAGCGCAGCCAGATCGCCAGCATCGCCCCGGCCAGGGTCGCGAACAGTGCCGACAGCACCGAGGCCATGGTGCGGTAGACCACCACCCGGTAGCCGATCGCCTCGGCCCGGAATTCGTTCTCGCGGATGGCTTGCAGCACCCGCCCGAACGGGGAATTGACGATGCGCAGCAGCGCCAGCACCAGCAGCAGCGCCGCCACGAAGAGGAGGTAATAGCACAAGAGCCGCCCATCCAGCGACACGCCCAGGAACGGCTCGTCGGAGAACTCGAAGCTCGGCGAGAGCAGCGCCGGCAGCTTGAAGGTCAGGCCGTCCTCGCCGCCGGTGAAATCGGACAACTGCGAAGCCAGCGTGAGGAAGGCCGAGGCCACCGCCAGCGTGATCATGGCGAAGAAGATCGCGCGCACCCGCAGCGAGAACAGCCCGATGGCGAAGGACAGCAGCAGCGAGATCGCCAGCGCGGCACCCAGTCCGATCAAGAGCGCCCCCCAGCCGGCACCGAGCCGGGTGGCCGCGATGGCGATGCCATAGGCGCCGATGCCGAAGAACAGGGTCTGGGCGAAGCTGACGATGCCGGTGTAGCCCAGCAGCAGGTCGAAGCTGGCCACCAGCACGATGAACACCAGGATCTTGGCGGCCACGTTCAGCGCCTTGACGCCCGGAAAGACGAAGGGCGCGAAGGCCAGCCCGAGCACCAGCAGGGCCAGCAGCAGCGCCAGCAGCCGGCTGCGCGGCAGGTCGTTGGAAAGGAGTCGGGACAACATGCTGGCTCGCCTTCAGCGCTTGGCCACCGGGTAGACGCCCTGCGGGCGCCAGAGCAGCACCACCACCATCAGCGCGATGGTGGCGAACTGGGTCGCCGCCGGCCACAGGAAGCCGATGTAGTTGGTCATCAGGCCGACCAGCAAGGCGCCGATCAGCGCCCCGGCGGTCGAGCCCAGGCCGCCGATGATGATGACGATGAAGATCAGCACGTTCACCTGCGCGCCCATCTGCGGAATCAGGTTCTGCTGGAACAGCCCCCACATCACGCCGCCCAGGCCCGCCAGCGCGCTGCCGACCACGAACACGCCGACGAACAGGCGCCCGATGCGGTAGCCCAGCGACTCGACCATCTCGCGGTCCTGCACGCCGGCGCGGATGAGCAGGCCGATCTTGGTGCGGCCCAGCGTCCAGGCCAGCAGCCCGAAGACCAGGACACCGACCAACACCGCCAGGATGCGGTACTTGCTGATGGCGGCATCGCCGACCAGCAGCGATCCGCGCAGGGCTTCGGGCAGCGGCAGCGGAATCTGCCCCGGCCCCCAGATCACCTTGATCAGTTCCTCGCCGATGATCATGCCGCCCATGGTGATCAGGATCTGCTTCAGGTGCTGGCCATAGACCGGCCGCACGATGAAACGCTCGAAGGCCATGCCGACGGCCCCGGCCACGGCCATCGCCACCAGCATCGCCGGGAACACCGCCACCAGGTTGCGCCAGAGTTCCTGCGAGCCGGTCCAGTCGCTCATCAGGCCGAGCACGCTGCTGGCCACGAAGGCGCCCAGCGCGATGAACACGCCATGGCCGAAGTTCAGCACGTCCATCAACCCGAAGATCAGTGTCAGGCCGGAGGCGATGATGAAGATGATCATGCCCATCGCCAGGCCGGCCACCGTCAGCGTGAGCCAGGTGGAGAAGGAACCGGTGAGCGGCAGCGCGATCAACGCCAGCACCGGCACCAGCAGCAGCGGCTTCCAGTCGAGCTCGGAGGGCACGCGCGGCGCGGCGCCGGTGCTGGCCGTGGTGACTGGAGTGGCTGGGGTCGTCATAGCGCCAGTCCCAGCAGCGACTGCTGCAGTTGTTCGTCTGCCGAGAACGCCGCCATGGATCCGCTGTGCACCACGCGGCCGTTGTCCATCACCGCCACCCGGTCGCCCAGGCGCTGCGCGAAATGGATGTTCTGCTCCACCAGCAGGATGGTCACGCCGCTCGCCTTGAGTTCGGCGAAGGCGTCGATCATGTTGTTGATGATCGCCGGCGCCAGGCCCTTGCTCGGCTCGTCGACGATCAGCAGCCGGCGCGGCTCGACGATGGCGCGCGAGACGGCCAGCATCTGCTTCTGCCCGCCCGAGAGCTTGCCGGCCGGATGGTTCCAGAACTTCTCCACCGCCGGGAACAGCTTGAAGATCCATTCCAGCCGCGCGCTGTCCATGGCCTCGGCGTTCTTCGCGCCGCGCGCGGCGAGCAGCATGTTCTCCTTGACCGTCAGGTCGGAGAAGATGCCCATGTTCTCCGGCACGTAGGCGATGCCCAGTTCGGCGATGCGCGGCGTGGCCAGCGCGGTGATCTCGGCGCCGCCGAAGCGCACCCGGCCTGCGGAGGCATGCCACAGGCCCATGATGGTTCGCAGCGTGGTGGTCTTGCCCGCGCCGTTGCGCCCGAGCAGCATGGTCAGCTGGCCCTTGGGCACCACCAGGTCGACGCCGTGCAGGATGTGATAGGCGCCGATATGGGTGTGCACGCCTTCGAGCGCCAGCAGGTTGTTGTCGTCGCTCACGCAGCCTCCTTGGCAACGCCGAGGTAAGCCTCTTGGACGATCGGCGAAGCGATCACGTCAGCCGGCTCGCCATCGGCCACCAGTTGGCCGTTGTGCAGCACGATGATGCGGTCGGCCAGTTCGCGCACCACGTCCATCTTGTGCTCGACCAGCAGGATGGTCTTGGTCCTGTCCTGCTTCAGCTGGCGGATCAGGTCGAGGATCACCGGCGCCTCGGCTGCGTTCATGCCGGCCGTCGGTTCGTCGAACATGAACACCTTGGGCTCCAGCGCCATCAAGAGTGCCACCTCCAGCTTGCGCTGGTCGCCATGCGGCAGGCTGGCCACTGTCGACAGTTCCTTGGACTTGAGCGCCACCTCGACCAGGATCTGGTCGGCGCGCTCGCTCAGGTCGCGGTGGTCGCTCCAGATGCTCCACAGGTTGAGCCCGCGCCGATGGCTGCCTGTGCGCGTGGCCTGCACGGCCAGGCGCACGTTCTCCAGCACCGTCAGGTTCGGGAACAGGTTCGTCAGCTGGAAGGCGCGCCCCAGCCCGGCGCGGGTGCGCGCCGATGCCGGCAGGCCCGAGAGCAACTGGCCGTCCAGCGAGACCGTTCCCGCCGACGCCTTCAGCTGCCCCGAGATCAGGTTGAAGTAGGTGGTCTTGCCGGCGCCGTTCGGGCCGACGATGGCGGTCAGCGTGCCGGGCGCGAAGGCGCAGCTGACGGCATTCACCGCCACGTGTCCGCCGAAGCGGATCGTGAGGTCTTGGGTTTCGAGCATGGATCGTGAAAAGAAAGCCGCGCGAGCGGCGTCGATCAGCGGGTGTTCCGGATCGGGATGTCCATCTCTTCCGGCTTGATCTCGTGCACCAGCTCCGGCACGCCCCAGGCAAAGGCCGGGTCGACCTTGATCTTGAAGTGGTACATGCTCTGCATCGCCTGGTGGTCTTCCTTGCGGAAGGTCATCTTGCCCTTGGGCGTGTCGAAGCTCATGCCTTCCATGGTGGCGATCAGCTTGTTGGTGTTGGTGTCGCCGTTGGTTTTCTTCAGCGCCGTCACCAAGGCCATCGCCGCCGAGAAGCCGCCTGCCGTGAAGAAGTCCGGCGGTGCCTTGAACTCCTTGTAGTGCATCGACACCATCGCATCGTTGACCGGGTTCTTCGGGATGCCGAAGTAGTAGTAGGCCGCGCCCTCCATGCCCGGCAGCGCCTTGTAGGCCGCCATCGCCGGCAGGATGTTGCCGCCGGTGGAGATCTCGATGCCGTAGCGCTTCAGGTCCATGTCGACGATCTTGAACGGGTTGCCGGCACCGGCCCAGACGATCCAGATGATCTTGCGGCCCGGCTGGTCCTTCAGCTTGTCGATCAGGTGCTGCGCGCCGGCGGTGAAGTCGGTGGTCGCGGGCGGCAGGTATTCCTCATGGACCAGCTTGGCCTTGTGGATCGCGTCCTTGAAGGCCTTCACGCCGTCGCGGCCGAACGCGTTGTCCTGGGCCAGGGTGGCGATCACGGTGCCGGGCTTGTCGATTGCCACCGCGTTCGAGATCGCATCCTGCGAGCTGTTGCGGCCGGTGCGGAAGATGTACTTGTTCCACTTGTCGCCGGTGATCGAATCGGCCACCGCCGGCTCGACCAGCAGGATCTTCTTGTATTCCTCGGCCACCGGCAGCATCGCCAGGGCCACACCCGAAGAGGTCGGGCCGACCGCGATGTCGGCCTTGTCATCCCCATAGGCCGCGGCCAGCAGCGACTTGCCGAGGTCCGGCTTGCCTTGGTCGTCCTTCTCGATCACGACGATCTTCTTGCCGGCCACCATCATCGTGCCCTGGGTGGCATAGTCCAGGCCCATCATCAGGCCGGTCTGGGTCTGCTTGCCGTAGGCTTCGAGCGGACCGGTCTTGCTGTAGACGTGGGCGATCTTGATCTCGTTGGACTGGGCCCGGGCGGGCAGCGCCAGGAACGAGGCGCCCGCGACGGCCAGCGTGGCCAGGGCAGCAAGGTGACGACGGTGCATTCAGAGTCTCCTGATAATGGTGTCTGAATATTGCACAGTTCGTGCCAGAGGGAAGCGCCTTGATGGCAAAGGACTTTCCCTCAGAGACGGCGCCAAATGCCTGAAAACCCTACGAACTCTTCGTCTGAATTTCAGACAATTGGTCGTTTCTCAGTCAGGGTTTTCCAGGCGTTCGTAGAGCGT
>DASXKG010000602.1:0-2535 GCA_036496965.1 Variovorax sp. | reverse complement strand
CAACCGCAGCGACAACCTGACGATCGTGGTCGACAACAACTACACCTCGGCCACGGGTGGGCAGGACATCCTGTCATCGAGCGCCTTCAACCCGACCCGCAGCACCGGCCACGAGATCGAGCGCGCGGTGCGCGGCGTGGGCGTGAAGTGGGTCAAGACCTTGCGCCGGACCTATGACATCGCGGGCATGCGCGAAGCGCTCAAGGAAGCGCTGACCACCCCCGAGAAGGGCCCCAAGGTGCTGATCGCGCAGTCCGAATGCATGCTGAACAAGCAGCGCCGGGAGAAGCCGCTGGTGCGCAAGGCCATCGCCGATGGCAAGCGCGTGGTGCGCGAGAAGTTCGGGGTCGACTCCGACACCTGCACCGGCGACCATTCGTGCATCCGGCTGTCCGGCTGCCCCTCGCTGTCGATCAAGCCCAACCCCGATCCGCTGCGCACCGACCCGGTCGCGACCGTGCTCGACAGCTGCGTGGGCTGCGGCGTGTGCGGCGAGGTCTCGCATGCGGCGGTGCTGTGTCCGTCCTTCTACAAGGCGCAGATCGTGAGCAACCCGAGCCGCTGGGATCGCCTGCGCGAGAGCCTGCGGCATCGGATCATCGGCTGGATGCAGCGTCGCGAGGCCGCCCGCCGCGCGGCCTTCGCTTTCTGAGAATTGTCTATGTCCAGGCTCAAACTCCCCATTGCAACATGCCAGGGATACCGCGGAACCGGCTTTGCCGGGCCGCAGGTATCGCCCCCTGTAGGGGGAGGGCGAAGCGAAGCGCAGCCTGGGGGGGAGCTATGAACCCGATCAAGATCGCGATCCTTGCCATGGGCGGCGAAGGCGGCGGCGTGCTGGCCGACTGGATCGTCGACATGGCCGAGGCCAACGGCTACCTGGCACAGACCACCTCGGTGCCCGGTGTGGCGCAGCGTACCGGCGCCACCATCTACTACGTCGAGCTCTACCCCGAGACACAGGCGAAGGCCGATGGCGCCCGGCCCGTGCTGGCGCTGATGCCGCTGCCCGGCGATGTCGACGTGGTGCTGGCCTCGGAGCTGATGGAGGCCGGCCGCGCGGTGCAGCGCGGGCTGGTCACGCCCGATCGCAGCACGCTCATCGCCTCGACCCATCGCGTGTATTCGATCGCCGAGAAGAGCGCCCTGGGTGACGGCCGTGTCGACAGCGGCGAGCTGCTGGCCCATGCCGAGCGGGCGGCCAAGCGCTTCATCCGCTTCGACATGGCGCAGGCCGCGGAAGCCGTGGGCAGCGTGATCAGCGCGGTGCTGTTCGGCGCGCTCGCGGGTGCGGGCGTGCTGCCTTTCGGCCGGGCGCAGTTCGAAGCCACGATCGAGCGCGGCGGCGTCGGCGTCAAGCCGAGCCTACGGGCCTTTGCCGACGGCTTCGCGCGGGCCCAAGGCGTGCTGGCGCCCGAAGCGCCCGCGGTCGAGCCGGTGTCAGCGCCACAGCCGCACCATCCGGCGGTGCGTGCCCTGGTCGAACGCGTGCAGGGCGACTTTCCCGCGTCCGCCCATCTCTTCTTGCTGGAAGGCGTGCGGCGCCTCATCGACTACCAGGACCTGGACTATGCGCGCCTGTACCTCGACCGTATGGCCGCCGTCGCCAGGCTGCCCGCCAACGATGACGGCCGGCTGCTGCGCGAGACGGCGCGGCACCTGGCGCTCTGGATGTCGTACGAGGACACGGCCCGCGTCGCGGCGCTCAAGACGCGCGCCACCCGCTTCGACCGGGTGCGCGGCGAGGCCCGCGTGCAGGACGGCCAGCTGCTGGCGATCCACGAGTACATGCATCCGCGGCTGCAGGAGATCTGCGAGACCGTGCCGGCAGGCGTCGGCCGGTGGATCATGCGCTCGACGCTGCCGCGCCGGCTGATCGAGCGCATGACGCAGAGCGGCCGCGTGATCCGCACCAGCTCGCTGCGCGGCTACCTGATGCTGCGCACGGTGGCGGCGACGAAGCGCTGGCGCCGTTCGACCTTGCGCTATGCCGAGGAGAACCGGCGCATCGAAGACTGGCTGCGCCGCATCGCCGACATCGCCATGCGCCATCCGGAGCTGGCGGCCGAGGTGGCCCAGTGTCAGCGGCTGGTCAAGGGCTACAGCGACACTCACGAGCGCGGCCTGCGCAACTACGACACGCTGATGGACGCCTTGCAGCGCAGCGGCGCGTCGATGGCGCCGGCCACCCTGCGCGAGCTGCGCGACGCCGCGCTTGCCGACGAACACGGCCACAAGCTGCGTGCCGCGCTGGCCCAGCATGCGCTGGCCTGAGATCCAGATGAAACACCCCCGAAGCGCCTGCGGCGCCTCCCCCTCGAGGGGGCGATACCAGCGGCCCGGCGAAGCCGGTTCCGCGGTATCCCAGGTCTTTGCCTGCGCCGGTTTCATGCGTCGTGCGTCGCGCGCAGCGCGGTGGAATCACTAAAAAGACGCCCTCATGTCCGCCCCACCCGAGACCCTGCAGCTGCGCGTCGCCGAGGCGCGCGAACTGAATCCGCTGATCAAGAGCTTTAGCCTGCGCGCCGCCGATGG
>DASXKG010000601.1:0-5696 GCA_036496965.1 Variovorax sp. | reverse complement strand
ACAATGGCGCTCCCCCTCTTTCCATGCGGGAACCGTCTCAAGGAGAACTCGAATGAAGGCCGACACCATCCTGCAAACCATCGGCAACACGCCGCACGTGCGCATCCAGCGCCTCTTCGGCCCGGCGACACAGCAGGTCTGGATCAAGGCCGAGCGCGCCAATCCGGGCGGCTCGATCAAGGACCGCATCGCGCTGTCGATGGTCGAGGACGCCGAGCGCTCCGGCGCGCTGAAGCCCGGCGGAACCATCGTCGAGCCGACCTCGGGCAACACCGGCATCGGCCTGGCGATGGTCGCGGCGGTCAAGGGCTACAAGCTGGTCCTGGTGATGCCCAACAGCATGTCGATCGAGCGCCGGCGGCTGATGCTGGCCTACGGTGCCAGCTTCGACCTGACGCCGCGCGAGAAGGGCATGAAGGGCTCGATCGCCCGGGCCGAGGAAATCGTCGCCGCCACGCCGGGCGCCTGGATGCCCCAGCAGTTCGACAATCCGGCCAACATCGACGTCCACATGCGCACCACGGCGGAGGAAATCGCGGCCGACTTCGCGCAGGGCGTCGACGTGCTGATCACCGGCGTCGGCACCGGCGGCCACATCACCGGCTGCGCCCGGGTGCTCAAGAAGAAGTGGCCGAAGCTGAAGGTCTTCGCGGTCGAGCCGACCGCCTCGCCGGTGATCTCCGGTGGGCAGCCCTCGCCGCATCCGATCCAGGGCATTGGCGCCGGCTTCATTCCGAAGAACCTCGACACCGAACTGCTCGACGGCGTGATCCTGGTCGACGCCGAGCCCGCGCGCGAAATGGCCCGGCGCTGCGCGCGCGAGGAAGGCATGCTGGTGGGCATCTCCTCGGGCGCCACCCTGGTGGCGATTGCGCAGAAGCTGCCGTCGCTGGCGCCGGATGCGGTGGTGCTGGGCTTCAACTACGACACCGGCGAACGCTACTTGTCGGTCGAAGGCTTCCTGCCCTGAATGTTGCCCCCACGCTCCCCACTGCGTGTGGTTCGCTGCCCCCCGAGGGGGCCGCAGGCCGCCTTGGGGCGGCCCGGCGTCGGCCTGGGTGGGATCTGAACAGCATGCGCATCCTGCTGATCGAGGACGAAGCCGAGCTCGCCGCCTGGATGGTGCGCGCCCTGAAGCAGAGCGGCTTCGTGCCCGATCACGCACCGGACGCGCGCACCGCCGAGGCCCTGCTGGCGGCCAACGAATACGACGCCGCCGTGCTCGACCTGCGCCTGCCCGATCGGCACGGCCTGGCACTGCTGTCGGCCATGCGCGATGCCGGCGACCGCACGCCGGTGCTGGTGCTGACCGCCGAAGGCTCGCTGCAGGACCGGGTGCGCGGGCTGCACCTGGGCGCCGACGATTTCCTCTCCAAGCCCTTCGCCATCGAGGAAGTGGAGGCCCGGCTGACGGCGCTGGTGCGGCGCAGCCGCGGCATCCAGCACCCGCGCCTGCAATGCGGCTCACTCATCTACGACAGCGCCAGCCGCGCCTTCACCTTGCAAGGCGAGCTGCTGGCGCTCACGCCGCGCGAGCATGCGGCGCTGACCGCGCTGCTGCTGCGCAGCGGCATGCCGGTCGGCAAGCAGCGGCTTTCGGGCAAGGTGTTTCCGCAGGACAGCGAGGTCGGCCCGGCGGCGATCGAACTGGTGCTGCACCGCCTGCGCCGCAAGCTGGCCGCGAGCGACGTGCGCATCGCTACCGTGCGCGGCCTGGGCTACATGCTCGAGGACAGCATCGGCGGAGCGGCCGACGATGCCTGAAGGCCGCCGCATCGGGATCCGCGCCCTGCTGCTCGCGATGCTGCTGCCGGCCATGACCGCCCTGCTGGCCTTCGACGCCTGGCGCGATTTGCGCACCATTTCGCGCGCCGTGCTCGATGCGCACGACCAGATCCTGGTCGAACCGGTGCAGGCGCTCAGCGACAGCCTGCGCCTGGACGCCGCGGGCCGGCCGCACCTCGACGCCGCCTTCTCGGTGCAGGCGATGTTCGCCTCGACCCGCGCGCGCGACAAGCAGTTGCGCGTCGGCGCGACCCCGCTGGCCGCGGACGGCACGGCGGCCGGGCCGGAAGAGACGCTGCTCGGCCCGCCCGGCCTGCCCGCCGCGCCGGCCGGCCCCGATGACACGCTGCTGTTCTACGACGCCAGCTACCAGGGCCGCCCGTTGCGCATTGCCGCGCTGCGCCGCCTCCTGCGCGCCGGCGACACGCCGGGCTATCGCGTGCAGATCCAGGCCGCCGAAGGCACCGGGACGCGTGAACAGGTCCTCGCCGATTCGTGGCACCAGGCACTGCGCAACGACGCCCTGCTGGTGGCGCTGATGGTGCTGCTGGTGTGGCTGGGCATTGCGCTGTCCTTGCGACCGCTCGAACGCTTGCGCCGCGCGCTGGCGGCGCGCCGGCCCGGCGACCTGGAACCGCTGGACCTGCGCGGCGTGCCGCACGAGGTGGCGCCGCTGGTGGAAGCGGTGAACCACCATGTCGCCGCGCAGGGCCGCATGCTGGCCGAGCAGCGCCGTTTCCTGGCCGACGCCTCGCATCAGTTGCGCACACCCCTGGCCATCATGCTCACCCAGGCCGGCTATGCGCTGCGTGAAAGCGATGTCGAGACCCTGCGCGAGACCCTGCGCGCGATCGCCGCCCAGCTGGCCCGCGCGCGCCGCCTGAGCGAGCAATTGCTGGCACTCGCCCAGGCCAGCGAAGTCCAGCCCAGCCCGGCCCGGCCGGAGGCCATCGCCGACCTCAATGCCGTGGCGCGCCAAGTGGTGCTGGAATACCTGCCGCTCGCGCGCGAGAAGCAGCAGGACCTCGGCTTCGCCGACGCGCGCGGCGACAGCGGCGACGAGGACACCGGCACGCCCGTCGCACCGGTGGCCGCGGATGCCGCAGAGTTGCACGAAGCCCTCGCCAACCTGGTCCACAACGCGATCACCTACACACCCGCGCGCGGGCGCATCACGGTGTCGGTGCGGTGCGCGAACGGCCGCGCCGAAGCGGAAGTCTGCGATTCGGGTCCCGGCATTCCGGCGCAACGGCGCAGCGCGGCGTTCGAGCGATTCCAGCGCGGCGACGGCGCGCAAGAAGCCCGGGGCGCCGGCCTCGGACTGGCCATCGCACGGGCCTGCGCGCGCCGCAACGGGGGCGATATCAGCCTCGGCGAAGCACCCGCCATCGAGGGTCTTCCGGGCGGCTTGCGGGCGATTTTGGCGATTCCCCTCTTGGGGTCGAACCCGATAAGTGATAACACGTATTTTGAAGTCGGCGGCGCGCACTGAAAGCAGATTGGAAGGATCGATTCCTAGACTGCCCTTCGTTCGGCGTGTACTTTTGCACGCAGCGAAGGAGACAAACCATGCATCGCCCGCAAAGGCAAGACCGCCCCCGGCAGAAGGGGCGCCCATGAAGCCCCTGTCCGTCAGCGCAAAGAAAGACTACTACGGCGGTGGCCTGATGATGGTCATCGGACTGATCGCGGTCTACGCCGGCCTCGACTACCGCACCGGCACGCCGGCGCGCATGGGCCCCGGCTTCTTCCCGGTGGCCATCGGCGCACTGCTGGCGCTCACCGGCCTCCTGATCGCGCTGTCGGCGCGCTCGGGCGCCGCGCCGACCGGACCCAAGGTCGGCCATGGCCATGGCGGCGGCATGCCCGACATCCGCGGCGGCATCTGCATCATCCTGAGCGTGCTGGCCTTCCTGCTGCTCGGCGTCTACGGCGGCCTGGTGCCGGCCACCTTCGCCATCGTCTTCATCTCGGCGCTGGGCGACCGTGAGAACACCATCACCCAGGCCATCCTGCTGTCGCTGGCGATGTGTTTCGTCGCGGTGGTCGTCTTCTGGTGGGCGCTGCGCCTGCAACTGCCGCTGTTCCAGTGGGGAATGTAAACAATGAACCCCCACGCTCATCACTTCGTGTATTCGCTGCCCCCCGAGGGGGCTGAGGCCTCCCTTGGGGCGGCCCGGCGGGAGTCCAGCCATGCTTGAATCACTCAACGATCTCTGGTACGGGTTCGGCGTCGCCTTCCAGGGCACCAACCTGATGTGGTCCTTCTTCGGGGTGCTGGTCGGCAACCTGATCGGCGTGCTGCCCGGCATGGGTGCGCTGTCGGCGATCTCGATCCTGCTGCCGCTGACCTACGCGATGCACCCGGTTCCGGCCATCCTGATGCTGGCCGGCATCTTCTATGGTTCGCAGTATGGCGGCGCCATCGGCGCCATCCTGCTGAACCTGCCCTCGCACCCGCCGCATGCTGTGACCTGCCTGGACGGGTACCCGATGACACGGGCCGGAAAGGGGGGAACAGCCCTTGGCATCACGATGATCTGTTCCTTCTTCGCCGCCTCGGTGGGCATCCTGGTGATGATCTTCGCCTCGCCGCTGCTGGTGGCGGTGGCCTTCAAGTTCGGGCCGGCGGAAATCTTCTCGATCATGCTGCTGGGCCTGCTGGCGGGCTCCACCATGTCGCGCGGCTCGCCGCTCAAGGGCGTGGCGATGACGCTGTTCGGCCTGCTGTGCGGCGTGGTCGGCACCGACGTCAACTCGGGCACCTTCCGCTTTTCCTTCGGCGTGCCGGAACTCAGCGACGGCCTGGAACTGGTGGCGATCGCGATGGGCCTGTTCGGCGTGGCCGACTTCCTGCTCAACGTCAACCGCATGTCCGCCATCACCGTCAACACCAAGCTGCGCATCCGCGACATGCGCCCGAGCCTGGCCGAGCTGAAGGAAGCCTTCTGGCCGATGGTGCGCGGCACCATGGTCGGCACGGTGTTCGGCGCCATGCCCGGGACCGGTCCGACCATCACCACCTTCATCGCCTACGCGCTGGAGCGCAAGATCTCCAAGACGCCCGAGAAATTCGGCACCGGCATGATCGCCGGCGTGGCCTCGCCCGAGGCCTCGTCGCACTCGAAGACGCAGGTCGACTTCATCCCGACGATGAGCCTGGGCATTCCGGGCGACGCGGTGATGGCGCTGATCCTGGGTGCGCTGATGATCCAGGGCATCGCCCCCGGACCGCAGCTGATCACCGAGCACCGCGACATCTTCTGGGGCCTGATCGCCAGCTTCTGGATCGGCAACGTGATCCTGATCGTGCTCAACGTCCCGATGATCGGCGTCTGGGTGAAGATGCTGCAGGTGCCTTACCGCTACCTGTTCCCGTCGGCGATGTTCTTCATCGCGGTGGGCGTGTTCAGCACCCAGAACAGCCTGTTCCAGATCTGGGAAGTGCTGGCTTTCGGCATCGTCGGGGCGCTCCTGATCTCGCTCGATTTCTCGGTCGCGCCGATCATGCTGGGCTTCGTGCTCGGGCCGATGGTGGAGGAGAACTTCCGGCGCGCGATGCTGCTGTCCCGCGGCGACGTGCTGGTGTTCGTGCAGCGTCCCATCAGCGGTGCCTTCATCGCCATCTCGGCGATGCTGCTGATCGGCGTGACCTGGTCGAACCTCCGCGGCAAGGCTGTCAAGCGGGTGGAGGCCCTGACCGACCAACTCGGCAGCGAGGCGACCTCGGAGGTTTGAGCGGACGTCTCGGCATCACATTGCACAGGGCCTGCGGCATGCCGCAGGCCCTTTTTCTTTGGGGCTGCATCTTATGATCGGGCACTCTGCTTGATAACCACAAGCCACCACGCCATGCTGAGAATCTCAGAAATCAAACTGCCGCTCGAGCACGACGACGCGGCGCTGGCGAC
>DASXKG010000600.1:0-7712 GCA_036496965.1 Variovorax sp. | reverse complement strand
GTCTTGACCTGCTCGCCATTCGCGCCGCGGCGTCCCAGCAAGGGCGGTGCCATGTGATGCACGAGCTTGTAGTCCCCCTCGAAGGTCTGCTCGATCTGCGCCAGGAACGAAGGGCTGGTGTGCAGGCGCGCCACCTCGTATTCGTCCTTGTAGGCCATCAGCTTGAACAGGTTGCGCGCCACCGCCTCGGTCAGCAGCGTTGCGGGCGATACCGCGGCCTCCGCCGCCCTCACCTTCGCCACGAAGGCACGAAAGCTGCCTGCATAGGCGGCGTTCTGGTAGTCGGTCAGGAAGCGCACCCGCTCCTCCAGCATCTCGTCGAGCGTCTTGCGCTTGTGGACGCGCACCACCTGCGCCGGGCGCGCCGACGCCTCCACGCCGGCCAGGTCGTGCCGGCAGCGGCGGCCCCACTCGAAGGCGGCCTTGTTCTGCTCCACCTGCACCCCATTGAGCTCGATCGCACGCATGATCGATTCGTGCGACAGCGGCACCCGCGCGGCCTGCCAGGCATAGCCGAGCAGCATCATGTTCGCGTACACCGACTGACCCAGCAGCCGCGTGGCCAGCGCCTGCGCATCGAAGCGCCCGAGATTGGCCTCGCCCACCATCGCGCTCAGCGTCGCCGCGCACTGCGCGTTCGGCGACTGCCAGTCCGGGTTGGCCAGGAACGCCGTGGTCGGCACCTCGGCGGTGTTGAGCGCCACGAATGTGCGCGAGCCCGCGATCGCCGCCAGCGTGGTCTTGTTGGCGGCAACCACCGTGTCGCAGCCGATCACCAGGTCCGCATTGGCCATCGCGACCCGCGAGGCGTTGATCGACTCCGGGTGCAGCGCAATTTGCACATGGCTCCACGTCGCCCCGCCCATCTGCGCCATGCCGGTCGCGTCTTGCGTGACCACGCCCTTGCCTTCCAGGTGCGCGGCCATGCCCAGCACCTGGCCGATGGTCACGACGCCCGTGCCGCCGACGCCGGCCACCACGATGCCCCAGGTCGATGCGATCGCCGGCAGCACCGGCTGCGGCACTGTCCCGGCCGCGGCGAGCTGCGCTGGCGCCGCCGTGGCGGGCTTCTTCAGGCTGCCGCCCTTGACCGTCACGAAGCTCGGGCAGAAGCCCTTCACGCAGGAGAAATCCTTGTTGCAGGTGCTCTGGTTGATGCTGCGCTTGCGACCGAACTCGGTTTCCAGCGGCTGCACCGCCACGCAGTTGCTTTGCTCCGAGCAATCTCCGCAGCCTTCGCATACCAGCTCATTGATCAGCACCCGGCTGTCCACGTCCTCGCGCGTGCCGCGCTTGCGCTCGCGGCGTTTCTTGGTCGCGCACATCTGCACGTAGACGATCGCGGTCACGCCCTCGATGTCACGGAGTTGCTTCTGCACCTCCTCCAGGTCGTCGCGGTGGCGCACCTCCACGCCGGCGGCCAGGCCGCTGCTCCCGTCGAATTGGTCCGGTTCATCGGTCACCACCACGATGCGCTTGACGCCTTCGGCTTCCAGCTCGCGCGTCATGGCGCCCACGCCCAGGCCGCCGCCGTCGAGCGGCTGCCCGCCCGTCATCGCCACCGCGCTGTTGAACAGGACCTTGTAGGTGATGTTGACCTTGGCCGCGATCGACTGGCGGATCGCGAGGACGCCCGAGTGGTTGTAGGTGCCGTCGCCGACGTTGGAGAACATGTGGCGGCGCGTGGTGAACGGCGCCTGCCCGATCCACGGCGTGCCTTCGCCACCCATCTGCGTCCACATGGTCGTCGAGCGGTCCATCCACACCGCCATGCCGTGGCAGCCGATGCCGGCCATCGCGGTGGAGCCCTCCGGCACACGGGTGCTCGTGTTGTGCGGACAGCCGGGGCAGAACCACGGCAGCCGGTCCAGGCCCTGCGCGTCCGGCTGGGCCAGCGCACGCTCCTTGGCATCGATCACGGCCAGACGGCTCTCGATCATCGCCTTCACGTCGTCCGGCAGCGCCAAGCGCTTCAGGCGCCGCGCGATCGCCCTGGCCACCAGCGCTGGCGTGAGGTCCGCCGTGGCGCGCAGCAACCAATCCTGCGCCGGGCTGGCATGGCTCCATTCGCCGCCCGTTTCGCCGCCCTCCGCCAGGTCGTACTTGCCGATCACGCGCGGACGCCGGTCGGGCGGGCAGTGATACAGCTCCTCCTTCATCTGCTGCTCGATGATGGGGCGCTTCTCCTCCACCACCAGCACCTCCTGCAAGCCGCTGACGAAACCGCGCAGCGTCTGCGGCTCCAACGGCCACGCGACATTCACCTTGTGCAGGCGCACGCCGAGCATGCGGCATCGCGCATCGTCGAGACCCAGGTCTTGCAGCGCCTGGCGCACATCGCCGAAGGCTTTGCCGCAGGCAATGATGCCGAGGCGATCGTTGGGCCCCTCGATCACGTTGTGGTTCAACCGGTTCGCCCGCACGTAGGCCAGCGCCGCCGGCCACTTCACCTCCATCATCCGTGCTTCCTGCACCAGTGGGGCGTCCGGCCAGCGGATGTGCACGCCCTCGGCCGGCAGCGCGAAGTCGGTGGGCAGCACGATGCGCACGCGCGCCGGATCCACGTCGACCACGCCGGCGGACTCCACCACTTCCTGCACCGTCTTCATGCCGGCCCACAGCCCCGAGTAGCGGCTCATCGCGAACGCGTGCAGGCCGAGGTCCAGGATGTCCTGCACGCTCGCCGGCGTGAAGACCGGCAGCCCGCAGGCCATGAAGGTGTGGTCGCTCTGGTGCGCCAGCGTGCTGCTCTTGGACAGGTGATCGTCCCCGGCCACCGCGATGACCCCGCCGCGCGGCGCGGTGCCGCTGAGGTTGGCGTGCTTGAGCGCATCGCCGCTGCGATCCACGCCTGGGCCCTTGCCATACCAGATGCCGAACACGCCGTCGAACTTCTTGCTCGCCGGGTCGAACTCCAGCTGCTGCGAGCCCCACACCGCATCGACCGCCAGCTCTTCGTTGAGGCCGGGCTGGAACACGATGTCGTGCGCCTCGAGGTGCTTGGCCGCATCCCACAAGGCCTGGTCGTAGGTGCCCACCGGCGAGCCGCGGTAGCCGGAGATGAAGCCCGCCGTGCGCGCGCCGGCCTGCGCGTCGCGCATCTGCTGCAGCATCGGCAGGCGCACCAGGGCATGGATGCCGCTCATGAAGGCGCGGCCGTGGGTGAGCGTGTAGCGGTCGTCGAGGGCGATCGCTTCGAGCGCCTTGCGCATCGAATCGGAGACAGGTGCGTTCATGGGAAGTTTTCGTCCTGACTGGAGGAGAGGGGGGACTACAGGCTGGCCGGCAGGGCAATCGCACAGCGCTCGCCGAGCGCCTGCAGATCCTTCAGCAGCGCCGGCGGCAGGGCCACGCCCTGCTCGCGGCCGCGTGCCTCGAGCTGCGCGCCGCGGCGACCGGGCAGGTGGGCCGCGTCGCCGCCGCTCGCCTGGTAGCCTTCGGTCCATTGCGCCATGTAGGCCGCGAACAGGTCGCCCTGCACGAAGGCGCCCGGATCGACCATCCACAGGAAGGCAGCTTGCCCGCCCATGGCGCCGGACGTGGGCAGGCGGTTCGCCTCCGGCTCCAGCGATGCGGCGGTGGCCGCCAGCGCGCCGGCCAGGCACTCCACCATCATCGCGATGCCGATGCCCTTGTGGCCGCCCATCGGCAGCAGCGCGCCAGCGAGCGCCGCCTGCGCGTCGGTGGTCGGCCGGCCCTGCGCGTCCAGCGCCCAGCCCTCGGGAATCGGGCGCCCGTCACGCGCAGCGAGCAGGATGTGGCCGCGCGCAGCCACGCTGCAGGCGATGTCGAACACGATCGGCGGCTCGCCCGGCACCGGGCAGGCGAAGGCGATCGGGTTGTGGCCGATGGCGGCGCCGCGAAAGCCCTCCATCGCCAGCAGCGGCGGCGTGCGCTGCCAAACCAGGCAGAAGTAGCCGGCCTCGGCGGCCAGCAGGGCATGCATGCCGAGCGCGCCCAGGTGGCCGCAGGTCTGGATGGCCACCAGCACGCTGGCCGAAGTCTCGAGGGCCTGGCGCGCCAGCCGCACCGCGTGCGGGCCGGCGACATGGCCCATGGCCGAGTCGGCGTCCAGGACGATGCCGCCGGCAAAGCTTCGATGCCGCATGCTCGGCCGCGGGTTGAAATCCCTGGCCTGGAGGCGCTGTACGTACGCGGACAGGCGGGTCAGGCCGTGCGTCGCATAGCCGCGCAGCTCGCTGCGCACCAGCAGCTCGCCGGCCGCCACTGCGTCGTCCTGAGGGACGCCGCAGGACGCGAGGATGCGGGCGGCCCACTGGGCCAGCGCGGTGACGGAATGGTTCGACATGTCGCTATGCCCCTCGGATCACCATCAGCCGCTCGGAGAACGGCCCGCTGGAGACGCATTGGTAGTACAGCGGCCGGTCGCGCAGGGTGTAGCCGCGCAGCTCCATCACGAAGCCGGGTTCTTGCGCCGGGTGCCCCAGCGCGCGCACGGCGGCCTCCGACAGCGGGGCGAAGCGGATCCACTGGTCCACCCGCAGCGTCGGCAGCGACAGGCGCTGCATGATGAGTTCGCGCAGATTGCGCTCCAGTGCCTCCTGGTCGACGCCGCCGAGATGCCGGAAGTCTTCCTCGCGCATCCAGAACTCGCTGTACAGATTCAGCTTGCCGCCCACGTCGATGGTGCGATTCACCCGCACGAAGGCGTCGCCGCCGAGGAAATCGGACCACGGACCCTTGCGCTTGAGATGGCGGGCGCCGTGCGCGTGCACGTAAGACGTCAGCTCGCGGCCCTGCTCGTCCATGAAGCGCAGGTAGCGCACGTCGGCCGGCGCCACCTGGTGGCCGGACACGAATGTTCCGCGCCCGTGTTCGCGCCGGATCAGGCCGGCGCTCGACAGGCGTCCCAGCGCCTTCTGCACCGTGCCCACGCTGACCTCGTGCTGCGCGGCCAGTTCCTCTTCCGACGGAAGCCGGTCGCCCTCGCGCCAGACGCCGGCCTCGATGCGCTGCACGATGGCGTCGGAGAACCGGGACAACTTGGTCGTGCCGGTCGTGGCGGTGGCGGCTTCCGCGTTCACAGGCTTCTCTCGAAGCGGCTCACCGCGGTCTCGCGCACGTTCAGCAGCTCGCTGGTGACGAGCGTGCCCGAGGCGACCTCCGCGATGCTGTCATACAGCCGATCGCCCAGATCCGCGATGGTCGCGCCCGACTCGAACACCGCGCTGACATCGAAGTCGATGTTGTCGCGCATCGACTGCAGCGTGTTGACGTTGCCGCACACCTTCAGCGTCGGCGACACCATGTTGCCGATCGGGTTGCCGACGCCGGTGCCGAAGCAGGTGAGCTGGCAGCCGGAGATGGCGTACGCGGTCAGGTTCTCCACCGCCCCGGAGGGCGCGTCCATGAAGTGCAGGCCGCGCTGCATCGGCGCCTGCCCGTAGCCGAGCACGCCCACCAGCGGGCTCTTTCCGGCCTTGGCCATCGCCCCCAGCGCCTTCTCTTCCACCGTCGTCAGCCCGCCGCGCTTGTTGTCGGGTGCCGGTTGCGAGTCGCGCATGTTCACGCCGCGGCCGATGGCCATGTCTTCCATGCCGCGCACCGCGGCCAGGAAGTCGCGCTTGACCTGCTCGTTGACGGCGCGCGCGGCGAACAGGTGCTCGGCGCCGATGAACTCCGAGGTCTCCGAGATGATGATCGTGCCGCCGTCCCCGACCAGGCGATCGGCCATGCGCCCGATCGCGGGGTTGCAGCTCAGGCCGGAGGTGGTGTCCGAGCCGCCGCACTCGACGCCGATGACCAGGTCGGACATCGGGAAGCTCTCGCGCCGCGCCTGCGAGGCCTCGAGCGCCATGCGCGCGGCCAGCCGGGTGCCGCGGGCGATGCATTCGATCGTCCCGTCGGGTTGCAGGTGCACCGCCTCCACCGGCTTGCCGGAAGGGCGGATCAGCGAGGCCACCACCTCGGCGGATTCCGGCTCCAGCCCCACCAGCAGCACCCCGGCGATGTTCGGGTTGCGGCCCATGCCGGCCAGCGAATTCAGCGCGAACTCCAGGTCGGCGCCGAACTGGCCGCGCACGAACATCGCCGTCACGGGGATGGTGCCGGCGACCGCCTGGGAAACCGCACGGGTGACGGGGTTGCAGTTGTCCATGACGGAGATCACCGCGATCCAGTTGCGTACGCCGGCGCGGCCCTGCGGGCGGCGATATCCGAGAAATGTCTTGGTGGCCATGTCGTCTCCTAGGCGTGTGGCAGATCGCCCCGGGCACGGGCCGAATCGATGTTGTGGACGTGGGCGTGCTCGCCCACGGTGATGGACTGCGTCGCGCGGCCGATGACCTGGCCGTACTTGAGGATCTCGCCGCCCTGGGCGACCTCGGCGATGCAGACCTTGTGGCCGAAGGCCACGTCTTGCAGCAATGTGACCCGACCCTGCCACTCCCCCTGGAGGGTGCAGTCTTCGCCGGCGCGAGCCGTGTCGATCAGGGTGGCGACGTTGTCAGTGGGGTGAAGAACGATAGATCTTGGCATGATGGCAAATTCCTACATAGGACATGGACGGACTATAAGTCCATGTTCCAGAAAATGTCAGGGGAAAACCACTAGAAGTCCTATATAGGTCATGCACTAGAGTTGCGTCCGAGCAAGGAAACCCACATGCATGTCGACACCCATCTGCAGAAGATCTCGAGGCTGGAACGCTCGCGCTCCCGACTCGACCCCGCGCTCGACTTCGAGCTTTGGTTCTGGGCCACGATGCAAGCCGGCACGCAGGCATTGAATGCGGCGCTGCACCACGCCGGCCTGACCTCCGACCGCCATGCGTTTCCGATGCAGCCGGGCGTGTACCTCGTGCCGCAGGACGACGGCACGCTGGCGCCGCAGCTGCTGGCGCCGGGCGACGTGCTGCACCTCGGCCGCCCCAGGATCGAGGGCGAACTGCCCGCCGACCTGCAGCGCATGGCGCATGCGATGGAGGTGATCGAGGCCTATCGCGATCCCTGCGTGCGCGAGGGGCGCCCGGCGACCCCGGAGATCGCCGCCGAATGCGATGCGGCCCTGCGGGAATGCCTGTCGCTGTTGCGGCACCGTCTGTCGGAGCCGGCATGAACCCGCACGACCACGACCACTACGCCGAGCGCATCGAGCGCTCCATGGACAAGTGCGCGGCGGACGCTGACCACGAGCTGCTCATCGAAGGCGCCATGCTCGCCGCTGCGCACCGCCTCAACGCGCACCTGCATCGACTCGGCCTGACGCCCCCGGACGAGGACCTCGTTCACACCTACCTGCTCACGATCAACGAATTCCGGCGATTGAGCGTGGCCGACGGCGAATCGATGGCCGCGCTGGCTGCCATCGAGGACCTGCGGCCCGCCTACGTGCGCGGCGACCACCCCGGCGGCGCCGAGGCCGCGCAGCGCGCGCTGCAGCTGCTGGCGACCCTGCGCCGCAGGACCCAAACATCGCAGACCTGACAACCAAGGACCCATCCATGAGAGCCGTTCGCGTCATTCCCCACCCCGACGGTGGGCGTATCGAGATCCAGGACATCGAGGTGCCGGTCGCCGGGCCGGGCCAAGTGCTCGTGCGCGTGCGTGCCAGCGGGCTCAACCGTGGCGAGATCACCCAGGCGAGCGACCGGCGCTCGGGCGAGCCGATCACCGTGGGGGTCGAGTTCGCCGTCGAGATCGCCGCCGTCGGCGCCGGCGTGAGCGGCTGGAAGGAGGGCGATCGGGTGATGG
>DASXKG010000599.1:0-7551 GCA_036496965.1 Variovorax sp. | reverse complement strand
ATCGCATGAATTCATGCAGCTATTACGACCGAGCCCTGGAAGCATATGCAGAGAATATGCGACGCAATCCCAGCGCGAAGCCGTATGCCCCATCAGGAACAGTCCCCGAGTTCGTGCAATCTGCGAAGGTGCGCGCTGGCTGTGCGTGAACCGTTTGCAAGTGAACTAACGCCGGTTTCCACCGACATGGCACTTCAGCCATCGCCGGCCCCGGCGCCTCAGAGGCTGCCCAGGATCGCCGGAAGCAGTCGTGCCGCTCCCTCGAGAAGCTCGAATTGCGCGTCCGACAGCGGCGAGCGCTTCATGTCGAAGTGCGAGAGCGTCCCCCAGAGGGCACCGGTGTCCGCGTCCAGCAGAGGAACGCTGTGATAGGACACGACCACGCCCTGGTAGGGGTGGCCGTGCAGACGCGGATCGGTCGCCGAGTCGTCGGTTCGAAACGACTTGTCGCGCGCCACGAACTGGCAAAAGCTCTGCGTGAAAGGCACGACCGCCAGGAAATCGGGCCGCGGGCGGCCCAGCTTGTCGTGCAGGCGCACGTTGTGCAGCAACGGCCCGGCAAAACGGTAGACCGCGGTGTAGCGGTGCGGGACGCTGTCATTGAGACAGGCCAGCGCCGCGTCCAGCCCACCCGCGGCCAGGGCTTGCGAAACCATGTCCAGGCTGTGCGCGAGAGTCATTCGCGAAGAGCGCGGGCCTCAGCCCTTGGGCGCGGGAAACGCCACCTTGCCGGCATTGCCCAGCACCTCCATGAACTCCGGGACGGTGAAGAGCTGGGACGTCTTGACGGTCCGGAGATGCCCGGCGAGTTCGGTGGCGACGATGGCGGTGGCCACCACCTTGGCGTCGGGAGCCTCGTAGACGATGAAACCATCGTAGTCGCCCGCCATGTAGTACATGCTCAGCAGCTTGCCGCCCAGTTTTTCCATCAGCGCCTTGACCGGAACGCTCCGGTCCTCGGGGTTCTTGGCCAGCTTCTGCCAGCCCTCGGTGGTGTAGCTGAAATTCGTCAGATAGGTCGGCATGCGCATCTCCAATCTGTTGCGGGTCCAAGGCTCCCCCGGGCGCCTGGCGCCCCGGCAACCCTCGCCTTTTGGGGCTGCTGCATTCGTTGTAGCTCGAAACCCCGGAAATGCAACTCGGCCGAGACCCGCGGTCCTTTCCGGCCTCATCCGAAGCGCAGCTTCGCCCCGACCGGCTGGCCGACGCGCAATGCGTGCTCCGCTCCCTCCAGCACGATCGCGTTCATGCCGAAGCTGATGGCGCCGTCGATCCGCGGATCGGCACGGTAGCTGCGCAGCATGTCGCCCACCTCGGGGCTGCTTTGCCCCGTGGCGGGATCGATGTCGGGCATCGGGCAGCGTGCGCAGGGCTTGACCGGCTGCATGCGCACCTCGCCCTCGGCGGTCGTCACATGCAGGGTATCGGCCCGGTCTTCGTCATGCGCCTCGATGCCCGCGAGCACGATATTGGGCCGGAAGCGCTCGATGCCGACCGCCGCGTGCCCCGCGGCCGACAACTTCGAATTGAGCTCGCCGAGCGAGGCCTCGCTGGCGACCATCAGCGCAAAGCCGTCTGCGAACTGGGTCGTGGCTTCGATGCCGGCGGTCCACTTCGGGCTCGACAGCCGCTTGTGCTCGGGATCGAAGCGCACCAGGCGCAGCCGCTGCGGCCGGCCGGGTTCCGACAGGAAGTCGCTGAACCATTGGGCCGCAATGTCGCCCATGTCGTAGGCCGCCACCTCGTCCTTCCAGACACGCACCCGGGTCGCTGCCTCGACCCTGTCGAAGGCCACATGCAGGGCCAGCATGCCGGGCGCGCGCAGCACCATCTCGGTGTGCTTGAGCTGCGGCCGGACGAGCACCATGCGCGGCAGTTCGCGCTGGGAGACGAACACGCCGTCGGCGTCGACCACCATCCAGGCCCGGTCGAACTCGAGGCCGGTTTCGAGCAGCAGCGCCTCTGCCAGCTCGACCCCGGCGCAGGACTTGACCGGATAGACGAACAGGCGGGCGATGGTGGCTTGGAGGTCGAAATCGGTAGCGTTCACGGGCGGATCCTGGGCTGGAGCAGGGGATTGTGCGGCAGCCGCCGTGCCGCAGGGCCAGCTTCTACAATCCGGCGATGGCTCTTCCCCCCGAGGTTTGCATCCGCGGCGCCGGCATCGTCGGCCGGACGCTGGCGCTGCTGCTGGCGCGCGAAAGGGTGCGCGTCGCGCTGGTGGCGCCGGCGCCCGCGTCTGAGTCCGCCGTCCAGGACGTGCGGGCTTATGCGCTCAACGCCGCTTCCAGGGCATTGCTCGAATCGCTGCGCGCCTGGCCCGATGCTGTGCACGCAACGCCGGTGCACGAGATGCGCGTCCAAGGCGACGAGGGCGGCCATGTGCGTTTCAACGCGGCAAGCCAGAAGGTTGACGCGCTGGCCTGGATCGTCGACGTACCGGCGCTCGAACGGCAACTGAGCGACGCCGTGCGCTTCCAGCCGCGCATCGAGGTCGTGAGCGAACCGGTGGCGGCGCCGCTCACCGTGGTCTGCGAGGGGCGCATCAGCGCGACGCGCGAGGCGCTCGGCGTGGGCTACCAGGTCATGCGCTACGCGCAGCACGCGATTGCGGCACGCCTGTTGGCCGCGAAACCGCACGAGGGCACGGCCTGGCAGTGGTTCAACGACAAGGGCGAAGTGCTGGCGCTGCTGCCCATGGCCGATATCGGCCGGGCCGCCGACACCAGCGCTGCGCAGGACCGGGCGCTCGCCCTGGTGTGGTCGGTCGACCAGTTCCGCGCGCCGACGCTGCTGGCGCAGTCAGCCGAGGAATTCTGCACCTCGCTGGGGCAAGCCAGCCACGAGGCCCTCGGCGCGCTGACGCTGGCCAGCGAGCGGGCCTCGTGGCCGCTGCAGCGCGCGAGTGCCGATCGCTGGACCGGCCGCTTCGACGACGGAACGGCCTGGGCGCTGGCCGGCGACGCCGCCCATACCGTGCATCCGCTGGCCGGCCAGGGCTTGAACCTGGGCCTGGCCGATGCGCGCACACTGTCCGAGGTGCTCAGGACCCGCGACTACTGGCGCAGCGTCGGCGACGCCCGGCTGCTGCGCCGCTACGAACGCGAGCGTCGCACCGAGGTGCTGTCGATGAGCCTCGCCACCGACGGCCTGCAGCAACTCTTCGCCCACAGCGCCGATCCCTTGCCGGCGCTGCGCAACTGGGGCATGCGCGGCTTCGACCGCACGCGCCTCGTCAAGAACTGGATCGCTCGGCAGGCCATGGGCCTGCAGTGAATCCCGGAAAGTCCCCCATGAAACATCCCGCCCGCTCGCTCCTTGCCGCATTCGCCGCCGCGCTCACCCTGGGCTCGGCCCTGACGGCCGCGGCCGGCGAAGCCGAGATCCGCAAAAACCTCGCCGCGCGGCTGCCGCAGATGGCGGCCATCGACGAGGTCAGCAAGGCGCCGCTTCCCGGCCTCTACGAAGTGCGCGTCGGCTTCGACATCTTCTACACCGACGAGCAGGGCAACTACCTGCTGCAGGGCAACCTGATCGACGTCAAGCAACGCAGGAACCTGACCGAAGAGCGGGTCGAGAAACTCAGCCAGGTGGCCTTCGACAAGCTGCCTGCCAAGGACGCCGTGACCATCGTGCGCGGCAACGGCAAGCGGCAGTTGGCCATCTTCGCCGACCCGAACTGCGGCTACTGCAAACAGTTCGAACGCGACATGACCAAGGTCGACAACATCACGATCCAGCTCTTCCTCTACCCGGTGCTGGGTCCGGATTCGCTGGTCAAGGCGCGCAACATCTGGTGCGCCAAGGACAAGGCCCGCGCCTGGAACGACTGGATGCAGCGCGGGGTCACGCCCGAGCCCGGCGAGTGCGACACCGGCGCCCTGGTGCGCAACCGCGAATTCGGCGCCAAGCACAACATCACCGGCACGCCCACGCTGATCTTCAGCGACGGCACGCGGGCGCCGGGCGCCATTCCGGCGGCGCAAGTCGAGAAGCAACTCGCCTCTCTCAATTGATGGTCGCGCCGGCCATCCACTTCCGTGTCGAATGCGCGGACCGCAATGCGCATCTCTTCGCTGTCACGCTGACCATCGACCGGCCCGCCGCCCGCCAGCGCGTCGCGCTGCCCGCCTGGATTCCCGGCAGCTACCTGATGCGCGAGTTCGCCAAGAGCCTGCAGGGACTGCGTGGCGCGCAGGGGCGGCGCAAGCTCGTGCCGCAGCAGCTCGACAAATCCAGCTGGCAGTTCGACTGCGCGCCGGACAAGCCGCTGGTGCTGCGCTACGAAGTCTGCGCCTACGACAACTCGGTGCGCACCGCCTGGCTCGATGCCGAGCGCGGCTTCTTCAACGGCACCAGCCTGTGCCTGCAGGTCGATGGCCAGACCGACGCGGCGCATGCGCTGGACGTCGTGGCGCCGACCGTCGCGGACGACGGCGCGCGCTGGTCCTGCGCCACCGCCTTGCGGCCGCTGAAAGTCGACCGCCATGGATTCGGCAGCTACCACGCCGCCGACTACGACGAACTGGCCGACAGCCCGGTCGAGATGGGCCCCTTCTGGAGCGCCGGGTTCGAGGCCTGCGGCGTGCCGCACCGCTTCGTGGTCGCGGGGGCGACGGCTTCCTTCGACGGCGAGCGCCTGGTGGCCGACGCGCGCGCCATCTGCGAGACGCAGATGCGCTTCTGGCATGGCGACAAGGTCGGCAAGCGCGGCGGCCCGAAGCCGCCGCACGACCGCTACGTATTCATGCTGAATGCCGTCGACGACGGTTACGGCGGCCTCGAGCACCGCCACTCGACCGTGCTCATCTGCAACCGCCGCGACCTGCCGCAGCAGGGCGCGCGCAAGCAGCCCGAGGGCTACACCACGCTGCTGGGGCTGATCAGCCACGAGTACTTCCACACCTGGAACGTCAAGCGCCTGCGGCCGGCAGAATTCGAGCGCTACGACTACGCCCAGGAGAACTACACCCAGCTGCTCTGGTTCTTCGAAGGCTTCACCAGCTACTACGACGACCTGCTGCTGCGCCGCGCCGGCCGCATCGACGATGCCGGCTACCTGCGGCTGATCAACAAGACCATCAACCAGGTGCTCCAGACGCCGGGCCGGCGGGTTCAGTCGGTGGCCGAGGCCAGCTTCGATGCCTGGGTCAAGTACTACCGCCAGGACGAGCAGACGCCCAACGGCACGGTGAGCTACTACACCAAGGGCGCCCTGGTGGCGCTGTGCTTCGACCTCACGCTGCGCAGCGAAGGCCAGGGTTCGCTGGACGAGGTGATGCGCCTGCTCTGGAAGCAGACCGGCGGCGGTCCGATCACCGAGGCCGACTTCGCGGCCGCGCTCGAATCGGTCGGCGGCCGGTCGTTCGCTCCGGAACTGGCGCGCTGGGTCCATTCGACCGACGAGCTGCCGTTGTCCGACCTGCTGCGCGCGCACGGCGTCGCGGCGCTGGACGATCCGGCGCAGCGGGCGCAGGAACTCGGCCTGCGCGTCGGCGAGACCGGCGGCAGCGTGCAGGTCAAGGTGGTGCTGCGCGGCGGCGCGGCCGAAGCGGCGGGCTTCTCGGCCCACGACGAGTGGATCGGCATCGAACTGCCGGCGGCCAAGGGCCGGCCTGCGCAGGGCTGGCGCCTCACCAAGCTGGACGACCTGGCGCTCTATCTCGGCCCGCAGAAGAAGGCCGTGGCGCTGGTCGCACGCGATCGCCGCCTGCTGCGCCTGCCGCTGCACCTGCCGGCCGGCGAGACCACCTGGCGCCTTTTTGCGCAGGATCCGGTCAAGATGGCACCCTGGCTGAGTCCGCAGTAGGCGGCACGGCCCCGCTTTCAATCGTTTCAAGGAGACCCGCATGAGCTACGAGAACATCGAAGTGCGCACCGAGGCCGAGAAGGTCGGCATCGTCACTCTGAATCGCCCGAAGGCGCTGAACGCGCTCAACGATGCGCTGATGACCGAGCTGGGCCAGGCGCTCAAGGCCTTCGACGCCGATCCGGCCATCGGCTGCATCATCCTGACCGGCAGCGAGCGCGCCTTCGCCGCCGGCGCCGACATCGCAGCGATGGCCAAATACAGCTTCCAGGACGTCTACAAGGGCGACTACATCACGCGCAACTGGGAATCCATCCGCCAGATCCGCAAGCCGGTGATCGCGGCGGTCAGCGGCTTCGCGCTGGGCGGCGGCTGCGAGCTGGCGATGATGTGCGACTTCATCATCGCCGCCGACAACGCCAAATTCGGCCAGCCCGAGATCAAGATCGGCGTGATTCCCGGTGCCGGCGGCACGCAACGGCTGCCGCGCGCGGTCGGCAAGTCCAAGGCCATGGACATGGTGCTGACCGCCCGCATGATGGACGCCACCGAGGCCGAGCGCGCCGGCCTCGTGAGCCGTGTCGTGCCCTACGAGAAGCTGGCCGAGGAGGCGCTCGGCGCCGCGTTGGTGATCTGCGGGTATTCGCAGATCTCGGTGATGGCGGCCAAGGAATCGGTCAACCGCGCCTTCGAAGGTGGCCTGTCCGACGGCGTGATGTTCGAGCGCCGCCTGTTCCACGCGCTGTTTGCCACGGGCGACCAGAAGGAAGGCATGGACGCCTTCCTGGCCAAGCGCAGTCCGGACTTCAAGAACCTCTGACGCGGCGCAGGGTCAGGGCCTGGCGGACGGCGCCGGCTGCGGGCTGGGTGGCGCGGCCGGCGGCTGTGCCGCGGCGGCGGCGGGCGACTGCATTGCCTCGGCCAGCGCTTCGCGCAGGCCGGCCAACGCCAGCCCGGAAGGCACGCCCGTCGCCGGCGGGGTCTTGCCCTCGCGCCAACGGACCTGGGTCGATGCGACCTCGAACACCGCCAGCACTTCGCCGTTGCTGCGCTCCAGCGTGGCCTTCCATTCGGGCGCGCCCACCAGCGGCTTGGGGCCGACGGCGGCGATGGCGGCGGAGCCCAGCAGGGTGTTCAGGTTCAGATCGTTGGCCTCTTCGCGTGTCAGGGTGCGGCTGGGACTGCCGCGCCGGCTGATTGTCAGCCGGCTCCAGTTCGACAGCGCCTGGAAGGTGGGCGGTTCCGTCTCGTCGGTGCGCACGTTGGGCGACGCGGGCGGCGTGGCGGGCGGCGCAGGCGGCGGCTTGCCGCTGTTCGGCGCCGCAGTGGCGGCGGACGGAACGCCGGGCGTGAGACGCGCCACCTCGTCGGCCCCCACCGGCGGGCGCGGCGCGGGATTGCGGGGTTCGAGGGCCTTCAACGCCTCGGCAGCGGGCGGGACGGCAGGGGCGAGGACCGGAGCGGACGGGGGAGCCGCGGCGGGGGTTCGCGCCGGTGCGGGCTCGGGTACTTGCGCCTGTGCCTGTTTCTGCGCCTGTGTTGGCGATGGCGTTGGCGTTGGCTTCGGCGCCGGCGCTGCCGTTGTCGTTGTCATTTGCGCCGGTGTCGGTGTCGGTGTCGGTGTCGGTGTCGGTGTCGGCGCTGGCGCTGGCGCTGGCGTGGACTTTGATGTTTGCGCTGGCGCTGGTGCTGGTGCCGGCGTGGACTTTGACGCTGGCGCTGGCGGTTTCGGCAGCCCAGCC
>DASXKG010000598.1:0-4246 GCA_036496965.1 Variovorax sp. | reverse complement strand
AGCGCCCGGCCCGCGCCCGAGGACAGTCCTTCCTCGATCAGTTCGCGCAGCCGCTTCTTCGCCTGATCTTCCTGATCTCGGCGAATCAACTCCCGGAGGTACTCACTGGTGTTTCCGTATTGGCCCGAGCGCACGCGCTGGTCCACATAGCTTCTCAATGCCTCCGGAAGGGCGAAGCTCATGGTGTTCGTACTCATGAGGGGATGGTGCCGGTTCTATCAATAGTTGTCAAGCTCGAGCACTCTGAACGCAAGCCTTTCGCCCCTCATTCGTGGCCACGCTGCCGCGCCGAGGTGCCGGGTGGGTCTCGCAGCTGCCCGGCACGCAGCGCGCCTCAATCGAACAGGTTGCGCTGGATCTGGTCCAGGTGCCGGATCAGTGCCTTCTGGGCGGCGGCAGCGTCGCGATCGCGAAGCGCATCGACCAGGTCGCGGTGTTGCTGCTCGTAGTCCTTGCGCCTTGGCCCGGTGAGCGACCTTGCCTTGAGGCGGCCCCATTCCCCCTGGTCGCGCACGCGCTGGCTGAGTTCGAGGATGCGCACGAAGAATCCGTTGTGCGTCGCCACGGCGAGCGCCTTGTGCAGTTCGCTGTCCCAGTGCTCGAAGGCCGCGGTGGTCTCGGCCGCCTCCGATTGCTCGATGCAATGCTGCATGGTGGCGAAATCCGCTGCGGTGGCGTTGCGTACGATCAGACCGGGCATCAGCGGTTCGATCAGCCTTCGCGCGACCATCAACTCGGCCGGACTGACCTCGCCCTCGGGCGCAGGGGGCGACACGGGCGCGTCGGCGACGAAGGTGCCGCTGCCAACCGCCTGCGTGATCAATCCGCGTTCGCGAAAACCTGACAGGACCCGGCGCACCGCACCGCGGGAGGCGCCGAAACGCTCGCTCAGCTCGCGCTCGGCAGGCAGCTTCACGCCGGCCCGCAGCGCACCGTTGGTCATGCCCTCGCGCAGATAGCGCGACAGCGCCTTGGCGCCCTCGGCCTTTGGCTGGGCGGCCTTGGGCGCGGCCCGATCGTCTGCAGATCGAGCCTGTGGGGTGTCCTCCTCGCTCATTCGCAACTCCTGGTTCTGCGTATTTTGAGGTACCAATTGGTTAAATAGAACAGGCCATTGGTATTGCTGGTCGTCCAGTTTGGTTCTACATTACGCCACCCGTGCAAGCCGACATTCTGCCGCCCCAGACCCATCCCCGCTCATGAGATTCGCAACTGTCTCCTTGGCCGGTCGCCGGTTTTCCGTTCTGGTCGACGCCAGCGGCGAGCGCTACTGGCCGGTCGCCGACATGCTCCCCGGCTTCGACGGCGACCTCGTCGGACTGGTCGCCGGCTTCGACCGCTACAAGAACCAATTGGTCACCAAGGGCGAGGGCCAAGCGCTGGAAGACGCCCAGCTGCTGGCCCCGATCGGCCGCCCGCCGCGCAACATCTTCTGCGTCGGCAAGAACTACGCCGAGCACGCGGTCGAGTTCAGCAAGTCCGGCTTCGACAGCAGCGCCAGGGACGGCGAGCACACCCCGGAGGCACCGGTGGTCTTCACCAAGGCCTTCACCTCGATCATCGGCCCCGGCGACAGGATCCCGCCGCATGCAGACCTGGTGAAGCAGCTCGACTACGAGGCCGAATTGGCCGTGGTCATCGGCAAGGCGGGTCGCGGCATCCGCAAGGCGGATGCGTTCGGGCATGTGTTCGGCTATACGATCGTCAACGACGTCACCGCCCGCGACCTGCAAAAGCGCCACCGCCAGTGGTTCCTCGGCAAGTCGCTCGACGGCTTTTGCCCGATGGGCCCCTGGGTCGTGACCGCCGACGAGGTCGACGCAACGCGTCTCGATCTCAGGTGCTGGGTCAATGGCGAATTGCGGCAGGACGCGAACACCGCGCAACTCGTCTTCGACATCCCGACGCTGATCGAGACCATCTCCGCCGCCATCGAACTGCTCCCGGGCGACGTGATCGCGACCGGCACGCCGGCCGGTGTCGGGATCGGCTTCACGCCGCCGAGGTTCCTGCAGTCCGGGGACACGGTGCGCATCGAGATCGAGGGCATCGGCGCGCTCGAGAACACCGTCGGCTGAACTGCGCGCCGCATCGACAACGATATGGAGACAAGGATATTCACCAGGAAGGCCGCCTTCGGCCGCGCTGTCGCCGCCCTGGCCGCATTCGCGGCGGCTGCCCTCTCGCTGGCACAGGCCCCTGCACGTGCCGAGGCGGCGTACCCAACGCGCCCAGTGACCATCGAGGTGCCGTTCGGACCGGGTGGCTCCGCCGACGTGTATGCGCGCATCCTGGCGGAGAAGCTCGGCCGGGATACCGGCAACAGCTTCATCGTCGAGGACCGACCCGGTGCCGGCGCGATCATCGGCACCCAGTACGCAGCGAAGGCGGCGCCCGACGGCTACACCCTGCTGATGATGTCGAACACGCAGACGGTGAACGAATCCCTGTTGAAGCAGAAGCCCTACGAACTGATGCGCGACTTCGTGGCCGTGGCGCCGGTGAACGAGGCACCCCTGGTGCTGGTGGTGCGATCGACCTTGCCCGCGATGACGCTGTCCGAACTGATCGCGCTGGCCAAGGCCAGTCCGGGCAAGCTCAACTACGCCTCGTCGGGCACCGGCACGCCCTATCACATGGCCGGCGAACTCTTCAAGAGCATGGCTGGCGTCGACATCGTCCATGTTCCCTACAAGAGCAGCGGCGGCGCCCGCACCGACGTGCTCGGCGGCCAGGTCGACATGATGTTCGACTCGGTCAGCACCATGGCAGACCTGATCGCCACCGGCAAGGTGCGTGCGCTGGCGACCACCGGCAAGGCGCGCTCGGGCGTGCTGCCGGACGTGCCGACCATGGCGGAGCTGGGGCTGCCCGACTACACGGCGACCCTCTGGCTCGGCATCCTCGCGCCCAGGGGCACACCACAGCCGGTCATCGACCTGCTCAACAAGCGCATTGCCAAGGTCGTCGAGGATCCGGCCACGCGCGCGGTCTGGGCCCGGAGCGGCACTGAGCCGATGGTGATGACGCCCGAGGACTTCACGCAGTTCCTGAACCAGGACATCGCGAAGTGGCGCGGGATCGTCGAGACGGCACACATCAAGGTGGAGTGATGCGCAACCTGACACTTTTCAGCGGTGGCGCCGCACAGGCAGTGGTGACGGGCCTGCAACGCGATTTCGAGCAGGCGCAAGGCTGCACCCTGGCAGCGACCTTCGGCGCCGTGGGCGCGATGCGCGACAAGCTGCTCGCGGGCGAGCCCTGCGATCTGCTCGTCCTGTCCGCGGCCCTGATCGAACGACTCGAGGCCGACGGCCGTGTGGTGGCGGGTAGTGCGCGGCGTCTCGGAAAAGTGGCCACCGGCGTTGCCGTGCGCGTGGACGCCGCGGCTGTCGATGTCAAGACGACCGACGCTCTGAAGGCCACGCTGGCCGGGGCACGCGGCGTCTACGTGCCGGACCTGCGCATGTCGACCGCCGGCATTCACATCGCCGGCATGCTCGACGCGTTGAACTTGACCGAAGCCCTCGCCGGGCGGATTCACGAATTTCCGAATGGCGCCGCCGCCATGCGCGAACTCGCGAGAAGCCATGGCCAAGCCCTGGTGGGCTGCACCCAGGTGACCGAGATCATGTACACGCCCGGCGTGAAGCTGGTGGGCGAATTGCCGGCCGCATACGCGTTGAGCACTGTCTACAGCGCCGCCGTCTGCAGCGCTGCCCGGGAACCGGCGTTGGCGGCCCGGATGGTCGACGCGCTGGCCGGCGCCGGCTCGGCGCCGCTGCGCCGACGCAGCGGCTTCACGCTTTGAGCCCCGATGGGGCGCCACCGTGAATTCGAGCAGGCGCCCGAATTGCCCTTCTCGGGCGGCCCGGATTTTTCGAACGACAACAAAGGAGCTTCCGTGAACCGTTTCATCTGGTCCGCCGCCGCGGGCATTCTGTGCGCCGCGCTCGGGCAATCCGCCGTGGCCCAAAACGTCAAGGTGACACCGCTGGGCGGCATCGACGGCGAATTCTGCGCACTGGATCGAGCGCTGGTGTTCGAAGACCCGAAAGGCACGCGCATCCTCTACGACCCGGGCCGCACGGTAGCCGGGGCAGACGATCCGCGGCTGGGCAAGATCGACATCGTCCTCGTGAGCCACATGCACGGCGACCACCTGGGCGACGTGCACACCAAGGCGCCGAATGCCGGCAGCTGCGGCAAGCCGGACATCTCGGTGTCGTCGATGCCCAATTCGAAC
>DASXKG010000597.1:0-6708 GCA_036496965.1 Variovorax sp. | reverse complement strand
GAAAGCGAAATGTCCTTCAAGATCTGCCGCTTGGGCGGCACGGTCTTGCTGACCTTGTTCATGGTGTAGACGTACTGGGCCATGGTTATCTGTGCTTCGGTGAAATGAGTTTGAGCTTGGGAAAATAGGTCTTGTAGCGTGCGCTGTCGCGCGATACCAGGGTGCAGTCCATCAACTGGGCATGAGCGCCGATGTAGAAATCCGGCAGCAGCGAGGTCCGCTTTCCGCCTGCCTTGCGGTACTTGTGGAACGCCATCGCCGCGCTTCGTGCCGCGGCATAGGGGAGTTCCAGCCGTTCGTACAGCCTGGCGGGCAGCACCGTATCAATGTCACGATCCGAATTGAAATAGACCGATATCTCGGCATAGATCAGCGGATTGATGGCCAGTTTGCCACGGTTCAGGCAATCCGCGATGGCGGCCGCCGACCAGTCCATCCATTGCGGGTCCTCGTGGATGACGTCAATCAGTACGTTGCTGTCGATCAGGAAGGTTTCGAGTCCTTCAGCGTTCGCCACGCGTCATCTCCAGCCACTCGTCCGCCGACAGGCCGATCTTCGAGTTCGCGCTGCCACGCAGCAAGGCGATCGCTTCTTCGGCGGGTGTGGTCGGGCGCTTGACCGGCTTCACGATGATCTGCTTGTTCCGATATTCGAACTCCACCTCGTCATACGGCTTCAGGCCGGCGAGTTCGCGGATATTCTGGGGAATGGTCACCTGACCCTTCGAGGTGAGTCGCACGCCGCGCTCCTGGTAATACTACTGTGGTAAGAGTCTACCCGATGGGGGCGGAAACCGGGTCGCGGCGAGCCTTTTCCCGACTCGTGCGACAATAGCGCCAGTTGCCGGGTCCAGTTGCCCGCAACGCCGGCTCTCCGCCGGGGACGAAGAAGGCCTTTGCACGGTTTTCCGGCTCCCACTCCTGACCTTCATCTGCCCTTACTGGCTCGGCGTCCACATGACGCCCGGGCGGGTGGATACCACTGCGCCGTGTAGGGCGCTTGTTGAACTCAATGAACTTTGATGAACTGAAGCTGGCCCCGGCCATCTTGAAGGCCGTGCATGAGCACGGCTACGAAACTCCCACGCCGATCCAGGCGCAGGCCATTCCGGCCGTGCTCGACGGCCATGACCTGCTGGGCGGCGCCCAGACCGGCACCGGCAAGACCGCGGCCTTCACCCTCCCCATGCTGCACAAGCTCACGATGAGCCGCAGCGCCACCAACAAGTTCGGTGGCACCGGCATCCGCGCCCTGGTGCTGACCCCGACGCGCGAACTCGCAGCCCAGGTCGAGGAGTCGGTCCGCACCTACGGCAAGTACCTGCAGCTGAGTTCCACCGTGATCTTCGGCGGCGTGGGCATGAACCCGCAGATCAGCAAGCTCAAGAGCGGCGTCGACATCCTGGTGGCCACGCCCGGCCGCCTGCTCGACCTGCAGCAGCAAGGCATGCTCGACCTGTCTTGCGTGCAGATGCTGGTGCTCGACGAAGCCGACCGCATGCTCGACATGGGCTTCATCCACGACGTGAAGAAGATCCTGGCGCTGGTGCCGAAGGAAAAGCAGAGCCTGCTGTTCTCGGCCACCTTCAGCGACGAGATCCGCGACCTCGCGGCCACGCTGCTGAAGAACCCGCAGAGCATCCAGGTCACGCCGCGCAACACCACGGTGCAGCGCATCACGCAGGTGATCCACCCGGTCGGCCGCGGCAAGAAGAAGGCGCTGCTCGCGCACATCATCAACGAGCAGAACTGGAGCCAGGTGCTGGTGTTCACCCGCACCAAGTTCGGCGCCAACAACGTGGCCGAATTCCTCACCAAGAACGGCATCGAGGCGATGGCGCTGCACGGCAACAAGAGCCAGAGCGCCCGTACGCAGGCGCTGGCCGGCTTCAAGAGCGGCGACATCCGCGCGCTGGTCGCGACCGACATCGCGGCGCGCGGCATCGACATCGACGAACTGCCGCATGTGGTCAACTACGAGATCCCGAACGTCAGCGAAGACTACGTGCACCGCATCGGCCGCACCGGCCGCGCGGGCGCCAGCGGCGCGGCGGTGAGCCTGGTCTGCCTCGACGAGGAAGGCTTCATGCAGGAGATCGAGCGCTTCACCAAGCAGCAGATCCCGGTCCAGGTCATCGAGGGCTTCGGCCCCGAGGAAGGCGAACGCGCGGAACCCATCGCGATGGGCCGCCAGACCATCTGGGGCGGCGCCGGCCGGCCGCCGAGCCGTGAGGTGATGCAGGCAGCGGCCAAGGCCGCGCGCCAGGAAATGATGCAGCGCATGCGTGACAACAAGGCGGGCCACGGCCACGGCGAACGCCCGGGCGGCGGTGGCGGTGGCCAGCGGCGCGGCGGTGGTGGCAGCAATGGCCAGGGCCAGGGCGCCCCGGCCAGCCGCAACGCGAACGCAGGCGGTGGCCAGGGCCCGCGCGGCCAGGGCGGTCGCGGGCAAGGCCCGGCACGCGGCCCGGGACCGGCGCGCGCGCCGCATCATGCGCCGGTGCACCATCATGCGCCGCACGATCACCTGCCGCACGACGAGCGCCAGCCGCGCCATCACGGCAACAGCCACAGCCCGACGCAGGCCGACGCGGTGGCGCATCTGCGCGCCGAAGCGGTCGCGGGCGGCGAGGGCCAGCCGGATCCGTTGCGCACCAGCGTCGACAGCCTGGGCGGCGGCCGCGGGCGCCGCAGCGGTGGCGGTGGCGGCTACGGCGGCAATCGCTCCGGCGGTGGTGGTGGTGGTGGCCGTTCGGGCGGCGGTCGCTCGGGTGGCGGCTACGGCGGCGGCGGCGGTGGTGGCTACGGCGGCGGTGGCCGCTCGTTCGGTCGCTGATCCAGCGATCCAGCGATAGGGCTGGACGAACAAAGGCGCCTCCCGGCGCCTTTTTGCTTGTGGTGGTCGTTGCGCCGGCGGCGCGTCACGCACGCGTGCGTGGTCGCGATCAGGCGGGCGGCGCGGACGAAGTCGGCCCGGGCTCGGAAGCGCGCGCAGCGCTGCGCCGCACGAAGCGTCCTGCGCGCGCGCCGGTCGCGCCGCCTTGCGCGCTGAAGCTCGGCACGCCATTGACCCAGACGCGTTCGATGCCCTGGCTCATGCGGCGCGGCGACTCGAAGGTGGCCAGGTCCCGGACGCGGGCCGGGTCGAACAGCACCACGTCGGCCATGCAGCCGGCCAGCAGCCGGCCCCGGTCGCCGATGCGAAAGCGCATCGCCGACAGCCCGGTCATCTTGTGGATCGCCTCCTCGAGCCGCAGCAGGCCCTGTTCCCGCCAATAGCGCGCCAGCACGCGCGGAAAGGCACCCCACAGGCGCGGATGCGGGCGCTCGTCGTGCGGCAGGCCGTCCGAACCGATCATCGTCAGGGGATGCGTGATGACGCGCTGCACGTCGTCCTCGCGCATCTGGAAATAGCAGGCATTGCCGGGCTTGAGCCGCAGCGCGGCCTGCTGCTGGGACAGCTTCCACTCGGCCGCGATGTCCGCCAGGTAGCGTCCGCCCATCTCCGGATGGGGCTCGCTGCCGGTGATCATGATGTCGATGATGCCGTCGACGAGGTCTTCGCGCAGCACGGTGGAGCCCGCCGTATAGGGATAGACATCCATCGCGATCTCCTGGCCCTGCGCCAGCTGCTCGATCAGGGGCAGGGTCTCGCGCGTGCGGCCCCAGTTGGCCGGCCCGGCGCACTTGTGATGCGAGATGACGAGCGGCAATCCCGATTGGCGCGCCGTGAGCGCGGCCTCCTGCAAGGCCGGCAGGATGCCCGCCAGCTCGTCGCGGATGTGCGTGGCGTAGACGCCGCCATTGCGCGCCGCGACGCCGGCCACTGCGATCAGCTCGTCGACGTCGGCCGCGTAGGCCTCTTCATAGAACACCCCGGACGACAAACCCAGTGCGCCGGCATCCATCGCCTCTTGCATGTCGGCCGCCATGGCAGCGCGCTCGGACGCATTGGCCGCACGATCGAGCGACCCCATGCGGCGCATGCGCAGCGCCGTGTGGCCCAGCAGTGCCGCCACATTGACGGCCGGCCGTGCGGCATTCACCGCCTCGGCGTAGGCGTGCATCGTGGCGTAGCGGAACTGGCCCCGGCCCAGCAGCGACAAAGGGGGCTGCGGCGATCCGGTCACCACCGGCGCCAGCGAAATGCCGCAGTTGCCGACGATCACGGTGGTCACGCCCTGCGAGATCTTGGCCAGCATGCCGGCCTGCTCGATCGCAGCCGCATCGTCGTGCGTGTGCACGTCGATGAAACCCGGCGCGACCACCAGGCCGCTGCAATCGATCTCGTCCAGCGGGCCTTGCCGGCGCAGCTCGGCCAGCAGATCGGGCGGCGTCTGGCCGGGTGCCGCGACCGACAGGATGCGATCGCCGGCCAGCAGCAGCTCGCCCTGCCAGCCCGGGCTGCCGCTGCCGTCCACGATCGTTCCTCCCCTGAGCAACGTGGCGTGACCGGCACCCGCAGCGGCTATGTCCTGCATCGTCATTCCTCGTCGGCGCGTGCTTCCGAGGCACCCGCATATTCGGCACTGTCGAAGCCATGCTTGTGCAGCAGCTGCTTGAACTGCTGCAAGCCCCGGGTGGCGACCGGGCCGAGCTTTTGCGCCAGCCGGACCATCAGGATCTCGATCACCACCAGGTGGGCCAGATAGGCCTCGGTGCCCACGCGCATCACCGCGTCCTGCGGCACCGACACGGCCAGCACCAGGTCCGCGATCTCGGCCAGCTGGGTATCGGGCTGGGTCAGCGCCACCACGGTGGCGCCCTGCGAGCGAGCGAAGCGCGCGGCCTCCAGCGTGTAGGGCATGCGGCCCACATGCGAGATCACGAACGCCACGCCATCGGGCCCCAGCGTGCTGGCCGACACCAGCTGCTGGTGCGCATCGAAGATCGCGTTGGCCGTGCAGCCGAGGCGGAACAGGCGGCTTTGCAGCTCGCTGGCCATGAAGGTGGACGCCGCGCCCACCGAATAGCAATCGATGCGCTTCGCGCTCGCGAGCCGGGCCGCCACCTGGTCGAGCACTTCGACATCGATGCGGCGTCCCAGTTCGGTCAGCGACGACACGGCGGCATGGATGATCTTGCTCGCCACATCGCTGGCGCTGTCCTCCGCCAGCACGCTGCGATGCAGGTAGGAGCCGGTCACGGCCAGGTCCTGCGCCAGCGCCAGCATGAATTCGCGCACCGATTCGAAGCCGAAGCTGCGGCAGGTCCGCACGATGGTCGGCATCGACACCCCGGCCTGCTGCGCCAGTTGCTCGACGGTGGCGGCCACGGCGGCGCGCGGATCTTCGAGCACGCATTGCACGACGCTGCGCTGCGCGGCCGGCAGCGCGTCCATGCGCTCGCGCAAGCGCTGCAGCAGATGGGCGGCGGAGCTGTTCATCAGAAGCGCGTGCTGACGGCGCCGGTGACGGCGCCGTCGTCCTCGATGACGGCCAGCCAGCGCCATTTGTCGAAGGTGGTGCAAGGATGCGAGATGCCGAGCGCGACCCGGTCGCCGACCGCCGGCGGCGGCGTCCCGGCGTCGAAATGCAGATAGGCATGCTGGTCGTTGAGCGCGGCAATCTTCCAGCCGGCCGGCGCATCGCTGGCCACGCGTGAGCCGCGCGGCGCATGCCGCACCGGAATCGGCATCTCCAGGTCGTAGGAGATGTCGCGGCGGCCGCAGGTCAACAGCGCCAGGCCCGGCTCCGGCACCGACTGCACCATGGCCCAGACCTCGAGCGCCGGCCGCAGCGAGGCATCGAGCCCTTCGCGCCCTTCGACCTGCTTCAGGAAACGCGCGTAGCTGCCGTTGTCATGCGTGACGTAGCAGCCGGATCGCAGCACGCCCCGCACCGGGCGCGACAAGCCCTGGGCGCGCAGCAGCGGGACCACGAGGTCGAACACGGCCGAGCCGCCGGCGGTCAGCATCACCGCCTCGTCGCCGAACAGCTGCCTGGCGTCGCATTGGCGCGCCACTTCGAGCACGCGCTCGACCAGGCCGGTGACGGCCTTTGCATCGTGCTCGCTGTCGCAGCGCGCCAAGCCCCCTTCGTAGCATTCGATGCCACCCAGCAGCGCGACCGGGGAACGCGCGACCGCCTCGGCCAGGGTGAGCGCCTCTTCGAGCGTGCGGCAGCCGGTGCGCTGGCCCGGGATACCGATCTCGAGCAGGACGTCGAAGCGGCGCGGCGACGCGCGGCGCCGGGCCCAGTCATCGATCAGCGCCAGTTGCGCCAGCGAGTCGACCAGGAACCACACGCGAAGGTCCTCGTGCCGCGACAGGAGCAGGTCGAGTCCGTCGAGGTCGGCATCGCAGACCACCTGGTTGGCGATGATGACGCGGCGCGCGCCGGCTTCGACACCCACCGCCAATTGGTAGACGGTCGCGAAGGTCAGGCCCCATGCGCCGCCGGCCAGCTGCTGGACGAACAGCTCGGGCGACATGGTGGTCTTGCCATGCGGGGCCAGCAGCACGCCCTTGCGGCGGGCGAAGTCCTGCATCCAGGCGATGTTGTGCGCCAGCGCGGAGCGCCGGATCGCGGCCAAGGGATAGGCCAGGTCGTCGGCCAGCAGGTTCCAGTGGTTCTGCGCAATGTCGTCGGCGCGGCAAGGCTGGGCCGTGAGCGGATAGCTCTTGCTGCGCTGGTCGAGGATCTGCTGTGGTGTAGTCATGGTGTTCGGAGGTTACTCAAAGATCGTCGCGCCAGCAGGCATGCCAGT
>DASXKG010000596.1:0-2870 GCA_036496965.1 Variovorax sp. | reverse complement strand
GTGCTGCCGCTGCGCGCCATGGCGACGAAAACCTCGAGCTGGCGCAGGTGCATGCGCAGGCGGGCGCTCGACGCGCCTGGAATTTGATCGATTTTTCCGGTCATGGTGAGCGATATTCTCCGCTTTTTCAAATGAGCAACTGGCACTAACATCCTGCCTGACCCCGATCGAGACACAGAAGAGGAGCACGCGTGTTCAAGTTTCTTTCCAGCGAGCCCCTCCACGATCCGCTTCGTGCACCCACGCCGACCGAGGCGACCGAGGTCAAGAACACGACCTGCTACATGTGCGCCTGCCGCTGCGGCATCCGGGTGCATCTGCGCGAGGGCGAGCATGGCCCTGAAGTGCGCTACATCGACGGCAATCCGGCGCACCCGCTGAACCGGGGCGTGATCTGCGCCAAGGGTTCGGCGGGCATCATGAAGCAGATCTCGCCAGCCAGGCTGACCCAGCCGCTGCTGCGCAAGCCCGGCAGCGAGCGCGGCGCCGGCGAGTTCGAGCCGATCAGCTGGGAGCGGGCCTTCGACCTGCTGACCGAGCGGCTGTCGAAGATCCGCGCCACCGATCCGAAAAAGTTCGCACTCTTCACCGGGCGCGACCAGATGCAGGCGCTGACCGGCCTCTTCGCGCGCCAGTTCGGCACGCCGAACTACGCGGCGCACGGCGGCTTCTGTTCGGTCAACATGGCCGCGGGCATGATCTACACCATCGGCGGCAGCTTCTGGGAATTCGGCGGCCCCGACCTCGACCGCGCCAAGCTGTTCGTGATGATCGGCACCGCCGAAGACCATCACAGCAACCCGATGAAGATCGCGCTCGGCAAGTTCAAGCGCGCCGGTGGCCGCTTCATCTCGATCAACCCGGTGCGCACCGGCTATTCGGCCATCGCGGACGAATGGATCCCGATCCGGCCCGGCACCGACGGCGCGCTCTTCATGGCGCTGCTGCACGAGTTGATCGCATCCGAGCTGATCGATCACGCCTTCCTGAAGCGCTTCACCAATGCGCCGCAATTGGTGGTGCTTGACGACTGCGAACGCCAGGGCCTGTTCGCCTTCGATCCCGACCCGGCGCGCGGCCCGCCCGGCGACGGCCGCAACCCGCACAACAAGCTGATCTGGGACAAGTCGGATGGCACCGTGAAGGCCGCCTATCCGGAAGGCATCGCCGATGGCTGCGACCCGGCCCTGGAAGGGCACTATGTGCTGGCCGACGGCACGCGCGTCGCCCCCTCCTTCCAACTGCTGCGCGAGCGGGTCGCAAGTTGCACGCCGGAATGGGCCGAGGCCATCACCGGCATCGATGCAGAGCGCATCCGCCAGCTGGCCCGCGAGATGGGCGAGACGGCACTGCAGCAGGCCTTCGAAGTGCCCATCCCGTGGACCGATGCCTGGGGCAAAAGGCATGCGAGCACGCAGGCGCGGCCGGTCGCCTTCCACGCCATGCGCGGGCTGGCGGCGCATTCGAACGGCTTCCAGACCGTGCGCGCCCTGGCGGTGCTGATGAGCGTGCTGGGCACCATCGATGCGCCCGGTGGCTTCCGGCACAAGGCACCGTATCCGCGTCACATCGTGCCCAACTACCGCGCCTTCAACGCGCCGGAGATGATCCAGCCGAACACGCCGCTGAACGCCGCGCCACTCGGCTTTCCGGCCAATCCGCAGGAGCTGGCCATCAACCCCGACGGCTCGCCGATCCGCATCGACCATGCCTTCTCGTGGGAGCACCCGCTGTCGGCCCACGGGCTCATGCACAACGTGATCACCAACGCGGTCAAGGGCGACCCCTACCGCATCGACACGCTGCTGATCTTCATGGCCAACATGGCATGGAATTCGAGCATGAACACCATGGCGGTGCGCGAGATGCTCAACCGCAAGGACGACCAGGGCGAGCACCTCATCCCCTTCCTGGTGGTGTGCGATGCCTTCCAGAGCGAGACCGTGGCCTTCGCCGACCTGGTGCTGCCCGACACCACCTACCTCGAGCGGCACGATGTGATGAGCATGCTCGACCGGCCGATCTCGGAATTCGAAGGCCCGGTCGATTCGGTGCGCATTCCGGTGTTGCCGCCCACCGGCCAGTGCAAGCCTTTCCAGGAAGTGCTGATCGAGCTGGCTTCGCGCATGAAGTTTCCGGCCTTCACCACCCCCGCGGGCGAGCGCAAGTTCAGCGGCTATCCGGATTTCGTCGTCAACTTCGAGCCGGCGCCCGGCATCGGCTTTCTGATGGGCTGGCGCGGCAAGGACGGCACGCAACACCTGCGTGGCGAGCCGAACCCGAAGCAGTGGGAGGCCTATGCCCAGAACAACTGCGTGTTCCAGTACCACATGCCCGAGTCCATGCATTTCATGCGCAACTGGAACCAGGAGTACCTCGACTTCGCCAAGGACAAGGGCTGGCGCCAGCGCAACGACCCGGTGCAGTTGGCCTTGTACTCCGACACGCTGCAGGAATTCCGCCTGGCTGCCCAGGGCAAGAGCGCCGGACGCCAGCCGCCCGACGAACTGCGCCAGCGCATCGAGACCTACTTCGATCCGCTGCCCTTCTGGTATCCACCCCTGGAGGAAGCGGCGACCGACACGGCGGCCTATCCGCTCAATGCGATCACCCAGCGGCCCATGGCGATGTATCACTCGTGGGATTCACAGAACGCCTGGCTGCGCCAGATCCACAGCCACAACTATTTGCACGTGAATCCCGTCACCGCGCAGGCGGCCGGCGTTGCCGATGGCGGCTGGTGCTGGGTCGAGAGCCAGTGGGGCCGGGTGCGCTGCATGCTGCGCTACAGCGAGGCGGTCGAACCCGGCACGGTATGGACCTGGAATGCGATCGGCAAGGCCGATGGCGCCTGGCAGCTGGCGCCCGGC